>CAZCUL010000051.1:0-2893 GCA_964501475.1 uncultured Verrucomicrobiota bacterium
AGCGGTGGCAGGCGAAGCATTGAGCAGCCACGAAGGCTTCGCGGCCTTTCTCGAATGAACGGCCGCCTCCCACCGCGTTCAGCAACGGCACGATCTCGGCCATGGTCCATTCCTTCACAAACTTCCGCTCGACCATGGGAACAAAAGCGACCGCTTCGCCCCTGATGTATGGCTCCAACTCCTGGCGTTCGGCGTCAGTGAGATTGTCGATGGCTTCCTTTTTAATGTTGGCCATGAACTTGGCAAAGCTGGAGCCGTCGCCGTAAGTCCGGCCGACATCGGCAAACCACTTTTGCAGGTCTTCCGGGTGTTTGTCCGCCGCCCGGTCGCGATTGAACCAACTGAAATAGGTCTGGCGATCCTGCATCGTCCAGCCGGTCTTGAGCGTGCGCAGGTGAAAAATGTAGTGAAGCTGGTCCTCCTGCGTGGGGGCCGTAGCGACCAGCCCGAGAGCCTTCTTCACCACGCCCGGCGCCTCCAGATAAATCAATATTTGGGCGAGTTCACGGTTCAAATCGGGATTTGTGGACGGAAACAAAGGATCAACCGCTTTGACAATGTCCTCCGCCAAGCCCCGATCCGGTGCGCCCATCCGGATAAAGGACAAACCAGAAATGCGCAACGCGTCGATCTTTTGCTCGTCCGTCAGCCTGTTCGGCCAAAGCTCGCCCAGCGCCTCATGCAGATCGCGCTGAAGCTGCTTGGGTCCCTTTCGCGCCAGCGCCGTCAGAGCGGTCAAAGACGCATTGACCCGCCGCTCGTTAAGCGCGCGTTCAGACCAGTCATCGACCGGCTGACTTTCCACGGCAATGCGCGCCGCGTAACGGATGAACCGGTCATCGCTGTTTAAATGCGGCCAGGCGAACTCGAGGGCTCCCGGGTCCTTCCGGCCGTGAAACGCCTCCAGTTCACGGCGCACTTTGCGAGCCTGCGCCGCGGCGCGATTTGAATCCGGAGTCTCCGCCGTCGTAACCGAATCGGTGTAACTTGCTCGATACAGACCCGACTGCGTCCCGCGTCCGCCAGTGATAAAATACATGGCGCCGTCTTTGCCGATTTCGAGGTCGGTTACGTTGAGCGGCTTGCCGACAATGAAGGTTTCGAGTTCGCCATCGTAACTCGCGCCATTGGGCGTCAGATGCACCGCCACGATCCGGCCGTAGGACCAATCCATGGCGTAAAAGGCCTTTTGATATTTGGCGGGGAACTTGGCGCCGGTTCCGAACTTCGTTCCCGTAGGCGAGCCAATGCCCACCTTTGCCGCCGCCGGCAGACAATCCGGATAATACCAGGGCCACTTGCCGGTGCCGGAACGCCAGCCATATTCGCCCCCGCTCACACAATGGTAGATCGGCGTGGGTCGATACCAGGGCGTGCCCCAGTCCCATTCCATATCGCTGTCATAAGTGAAAATCTCGCCATCCTCGTTGAAATCGAAATCGTAGGCGTTGCGAAAGCCGGCCAGCAACAGTTCCCACTTCTTCCCTTCCGGATCGGTCCGCACAATGTAGCCGCCGGGAGCCATGATTCCGCGGGCATGGCCGTTCCCGTCCCATTGGCGCGGCAGCAACAGGTCCTCGCGATAATCCTGGTGGGGCGATTGAGCCGAGACCTCTTCCGGCACCTGGGTGTGGTTCCCATTCATCACGTAGATCATGCCGTCCGGCCCGGCCACGACGGCGTGGTAACCATGTTCCCCTTCCCCCTTGAAGTTCTTCAGAAGCTGAACTTCCCCGGCATCGAATTGATCGTTTTGATTCGAATCGATGACCCGATAGAGGCCGGTGCCTTTAGGGCCGTGACAATTGGCATAGAGGCTGTCATGGGCGTAAAGCAGCCCCATGGCCTGGCGCAGCGGCGCAGGGATCGGTTCGATTTTTTCCACCTGGCCCGCCAAAGCCAGCGTCACGCGCAACATTGGTTGTTGATCGCTCTGCGGCGAAATGATCAGCCTGCCTTTTGGATCGACCGCTATGCAAATCCACGAACCCTCCTCGCGCGTGGCCGAGTGCAGCAGCTCGACCTTGAATCCGGGCAGCACGGTCAGCTTGTCCGCCGGCGTCGCCACAGGCTCCGCCATCACGTCGCCCCAGGGCTGCACGCCCAGCTTTCCGCGGCTGACGACTTTGGTCCAGCCGGCGGTATCGTGATTGAGCATAAACCAGTCACTCCGGGTCTCGGCGGCCGAAATCCAGTTGGTATCGGTGATGATGATGCGCTTCTGTTCGTTTGGCAGCGTGAGTTCCAGCCTGGCAATGATGGCGGCGTCACCGCTGGCGTTGTGCCCTCGAATGGCCAGAATATTCGCGCCCTGCTGAATCGCCTCGGTGACGTTGGCGGAAACGGACTGGTTCCAGTTGCGATTGGCGCCCGCGCGGCGGCTGTTCAGGTAAACCATGGCGCGGTCGTCGCCGGAAAACGTCAGCACCGCTTTGCTGACCGGTTGCTCGATGGTGAATGTTTTGCGAAAGACCCGGACCTCCGGATCAGGCGGCGCCTGGCCTTTGTTGTCGTGCCAGATCCATTCCGGTGTTTGTGCCAGGGCGCAAGAGGCGCCTGCCAAAACGGCCACAGTGAGAAAACAACGAGTCATTATCATAGCTCTCAAAAGTCAATTGAAACCCAACCGGGAACACCAAATCATATTTTTGGACGGATCACAGGACAAGAAGTTTATGTGAATCAGGAATGTGCTCCGGTTCCCCAGCAATTCTCATTTTGACCCAAGCCGGGAGCACGGCTGTCCTCACGCAGATGGGAAGCGCGATTAGGCGGGAGAATCCCCAACCAGAAGGAGATTCCAGATTTTTTACAGAAGACAGCGAAGGTAGCGAAGAAAATCCCCGATGTATCGGGATTCCGATTCCCCTGTTTCCTTCGTTGCCTTCGCTTT
>CAZCUL010000052.1:0-3120 GCA_964501475.1 uncultured Verrucomicrobiota bacterium
ATTCATCGGTTTCGGTCCGGACGGAAAGCTCTACGTGCCGGTGGGGGCGCCCTGCAATGTTTGCAATCCCACCAACCCCATTTATGCGAGCATTACGCGACTGAATCCCGACGGCACGGGACAGGAGATTTTCGCTCATGGGGTTCGGAACACAGTGGGTTTTGATTGGCATCCCGAGACGCGCGAACTCTGGTTTAGCGACAACGGGCGCGACGAGATGGGCGACAACGTGCCGCCGGACGAGTTGAATTACGCGCCGCGAGCCGGCATGCATTTCGGCTTTCCTTATTGCCATGGCAAGGCGATTCCGGACCCTGAATTTGGCGCGGGCAAGGATTGTTCGCAATTCAGGCCGCCGGAACTGGAGCTGGGCCCGCACGTGGCGGCGTTGGGCATGCGCTTTTACACCGGACAGATGTTTCCTGCGAAGTATCGCGGCGGGATTTTCATTGCCGAGCATGGTTCATGGAATCGCACCGATCCGATCGGTTACCGGGTCATGTTTGTGCAGATGAAGGACAACCGTCCGGTATCGTATGAAGCCTTCGCCGAGGGCTGGTTGACCGGTCCGTTTGCGTGGGGCCGGCCAGTGGATGTGTTGGTTATGCCGGACGGATCGCTTTTGGTGTCGGACGACAAGGCGGGAAAGATTTACCGGATTGCCTACAGCGGTTAAGCAGGGAAGTGAAAAGGGCGCAAGGGAGATTATGGCCAGCAAGAAGCAAGAGCAAGCTGAGACCTTCGCCCGTTAAGGTTTGCTCGCCCCGCGGTCAGCCACTAAAACGTGCGCGTGAAAAAGAAAGTAACCGCTCCGCCCGATCCGGCCTTGTCCCATTCGCTGCGCCGATACCTTTACATCACGGCGGCGATAACGGGCGGATCGATCATGATCGTTGAGATTCTTGGGGCGAAGATGCTGGCGCCTTTTCTGGGTACGTCGCACTTCGTTTGGACCGCTCAGATCGCCATTACCATGCTCGCCCTGGCCCTGGGCTATTATGCGGGCGGCCGCCTCGTGGACCGATCCCCCCGGCTTGGACGAATGTACGCCGGGATTTTGATCGCAGCGATTTACCTCTGCCTGACCGTGCTGGTGGTGGGACCGATCGCCGACTGGTCACTCCGCTTCGGACTTCGCGCCGGCACGCTGCTGACCTCGACATTTCTTTTCTTCGTGCCCCTCTCGTTGCTGGCCATGGTCGGCCCGTTTTTCGTGCGCGTCATGACAGTGACGATCGGAACGGTGGGCGGAAATGTCGGGCGCCTCACGGCCATCGGCACGCTCGGCAGCTTTATCGGAACCATCCTCATCGGCTACGTGCTCATTCCCTTTCTGCCCAATTCGATAACGATGTATCTGACGGCTGCCCTGCTGATGGGGCTCGCGGCGATTTATTTTTTCGGGTGGGCGAGGCCGCGAACTGCCGCGGTGACGGCTGGCATATTGGCCGGCCTGGCGCTGGGATATTGGGGCGTGCATCGGGATTTGCATCCGCAATTCGAGGAATTCGAGGAACTGGCCCGGCTCAATTCCGAGTTTGGCCTGCTCCAGGTCTTACAGGACAAAGACAGCCCGCGCCGTCTTTACCTGAACGACTACCTCACCCAGAACACGTATGACATTCAGGAAAAGCAGAGCACGTCCATGTTCACCTACATGTTGCACCATCTGGCGCGAGCTTATGCGCCGGAAATCAAGGACGTTCTCTGCATCGGCCTCGGGGTCGGGATCGTGCCAATGCAGTTTTTGCGCGAGGGCGCCCATGTGGACGTCGTCGAGATCAACCCGGCCGTCGTGCCGATTGCCGCCAACTACTTCAACTGCGAAACCGGGCGGTTCGACCTGATCGTGAATGACGGGCGCTATTACGTAAACCAGGCGACACAACGATATGACGCCCTGATCCTGGACGCGTTTTTGGGCGATTCCTCGCCCTCGCATTTGCTGACCAGGGAAGCTTTCAGGGCGATGCGGCGTGTCTTGCGCCCGGACGGCGTTCTGGTCATCAATTGTTTCGGCGATTTCGAAGCCGGCCGGGACTTTTTCGTGGCGTCGCTGGAAAAGACCTTGAAAGCCGCCTTCCGCACCGTCCGCATTCACAACGATTATAACGGCGGCAACGTGTTTTTTGTCGCTTCAGACCAGGCCGACCTAAAGATTCGCTGGGAACCGGATTTTGCAGAGGTCCATCCCTTGGCGGAGCGAGGCGTGCGGACGGCTTTCCGCCGCGTCGTGGAGACGAATCCGGATAGCGGCATCGTGCTGACGGACGATTACAACCCGGTGGAGTTTCACGATGCGGTCAACCGGGAACGGTTCCGCAAGCAACTGGCCCAGGGAGTGCGCGGGTTGTAAAAAAACTCGAAACCGCGCGGGCCTGGGATACAGTTATTCCATGCGCAGGATATTTCTTGTTTTTGTTGCCGCGTTGTCCGCGACTTTGACCGGCTGTTTCGATTCTGAACAAGTTTACACGATCAACCCGGATGGCTCGGGCAAAGTGACTCTGAGCGCCAGCGGCAGCTTGCCAAAGGAAATGGCGGCTTTAGGCAATTTGGCGCAGGACCCGGCCCAGCAAGACGCCTTCAATCGGCAAATTGCGAACAGTATGACCGAAGGGGTTTTGAAAGGCTTCCGCGGCGTGGAAGTGTGGAAGGATGTGACGGCTGAAGTTACCAAGGATGGCAAAATTGAAGTGAAAGGCACAGGTTACTTCCGGGACCTCTCGAATCTTGCCGTTGTCAACCAGATGACTGAACAGGGCAAACCGCTCTTTACGTGGAAGCAGGGCGGCGCGAACGAATTTGTCCTCGAGGAGAGCGGCGGCTTTACCGCCATGTTCGCCGATACGGAATCGCTGCCTGCGAACATCAAGCCGGAACAATTGCAGGCTATACGAATGAGTATGGAGATGGGGATGGAAATGATGAGTTCGATGACGAACTCGGACATCCGATTTGTCTTTCAGCTTCCCGGCGAGATTGCCGAGGCGAAGCAATTCAAGGCAGAGGACCAAACCGCCCACCTTACGCTTGATGGCGCCCGGCTTTATCCGTTTGTGAAAGAAACCACCACACAGCTTCTCGACGCTCTCGAAGAGGGTAAAACCCCGCCCAAGC
>CAZCUL010000053.1:0-7758 GCA_964501475.1 uncultured Verrucomicrobiota bacterium
AACGCCGGACTGCTGGAGTTGGGAGCCGGTGACCTTGATCGCATCCGCGTGGAACACACCACGGCGGCGCCCGGCGTTTCGCCGAACAGTGAATAGCCACCGCGCGATTCATCCCCGGCAGAGGCAGCGGATACCTCCCAACAAAGTGCCGCGCGGAATTGACGCGTGAGCAGCATCTCCGTAGCGTCGCTTCGGTCCGGCGACTGTTTGGCTGCCCCGGCTTTCCGGTATGCGAATTTGCGTTATCTTCAACCCTGCCGCGCGCGGAGAGAAGGCCAAGCGGTTTCGCGAGCAATTGGGGCTGCTTTCCGCCCAATGCACCCTCAAACCCACCTGTGCGTCCGGCGACGGCATCCGACTGGCAACCGAAGCGGTCAAGGAAGGGTACGAAGTCATCGCTGCCGCCGGTGGCGATGGCACCGTGAACGAGGTCCTGAACGGAATCGCCGCCGAGCCTGAAGCGCTGGCCAAAGTCAGATTGGCGGTCCTGCCCCTCGGCACCGTCAATGTCTTCGCCAGGGAACTCAACCTCCCGCTGCGGTTCAGCGAAGCCTGGGCGACCCTCCTGCGAGGCAACGAAATCTCCATCGATTTGCCGGTGGCCGAGTTTGCGGTGCAGGAACAGAAGCGCCGGCGTTACTTCGCGCAGATGGCGGGGGCCGGTGTCGATTCCCGCGCCATCGAACTGATCAATTGGGAGCAGAAGAAAAGGTTCGGCCAATTCGCCTATTGGGTGGCCGGTTTCAAGGCGCTGGGCGAGGCGAAGCCTCAAATCGCGGCCACGGACGGCAAACAAACTTTCGCCGGAGAGCTGGTATTGATCGGGAACGGCCGTTTCTACGGAGGGCGTTATCCTATCTTTCCGGCAGCGGACTTGCGGGATGGCATTCTGGAGGTGTCGGTGTTTCCCAAAGTGAATTGGGGAGCGCTGCTCCGGGGCGGGTGGGGATTGCTCACCAATCAGCTTTATAGCGCGGGAGGCGTGCAACATTTTCGCGCCGAAACAGTCAGCCTCTACAGCGGCGCGCCTTTGCCGTTTCACCTGGAAGGTGAGAATGTGGGGCACTTACCGGTCTCCTTCACGGTGCGGCCAAAGATGCTGCGGGTCATTGTCCCGTAGAAGAAGGTGATGACGTTGTTTCACGGGTTGCAATTCGCTGGGTTAAACAAACAAAGTTTAACCCCATGATCAAGACGATCACCAAAATCGGCAACTCGCAGGAGATCATCTTTGACGCGGCTTTGCTGGAGCTGGCGCGTCTGAAAGCAGGCGACGATCTGAACGTGCAATGACACGAGGGCGGCACCATCACGCTCACACCCATCCGCCCGCGTCCATCCGCTGCGGAGGTGGCACGCGTTATCAAGAGGACGATGAAGGATCCGCTGTCGCGGGAAACCGAGTCGCTGGGGGATTGGTGTAAAAGCAAGATGTCCCTGCCCAACCTGGCGGCCGGACAGGGACAAAATGGGGGGTGGGAGCGCGCCACGCTCTCTTTCCCGTGCCGACATTAGGCGCCTTTCAGGCTGCCGGCTTCCCGACGCTGTTCTCCACGGCAAGCGGAGTTTCCGGCCTCGCAGCAGGGCCGTCCAGCGCCTTTCGGCCGCTGGATTTCGAGTGAGGCTTTTCAGCTCGCTTCGGCCGATGGTTGCGCCACCGGCTTGCAAACCGGGTCAAGACACGTCTGCGAGCCACATGCCGCGTCTTCACCTCTTAGCGCGGGGACGGCCACCGCTTTTGGCGGTGCGTTGGCCCCGTGCCACGGGTCTCGCCTCTTACCTCTCAGGTCGCCTTTCGCTCACAGGCCAGCGGTTTGGGCTTTGCCAAATCGCCGGCGTCCGGAAGGTTTTCACGAAGCCTGCCGAGCTTGCGTGTCCTTCCCGTTGCGGATGCTCCTTTTGTCCACTTGTAGGTGGTTTTCATTGGGCGGCTTCAAATCGCTTTGAATCCGCCAGAGCCATCCGCTCCGTGTTGATTCGCAGTAGCAACCAGGTACCAGCCAGGTAACTGCGATTCGCCCAGGCCCGAAACCAGCCTGAACTACTTCACCCGGCTCGGAGCGGCTTCTCATCGCTCCTGGCCGCGCGGTTCCTACATCGCGATAAACTGGCGGCGCGCGAACGTCGCCAGAGGAACCGGTGGATCCTGCCTCCTGGCCATACCCTTACGGTCCGGCTCGGAGGGGCCAAGGCAACCAACCTGCCCTGGCCTTTCCCCAGTCACCTGGGATTATCCCGAAACGGCCGGTTGCTCCTTCAAGTTTCCGCCGCTTCCGTTCTTCCAGTGAACGCATTCACACTAGCAAATGGATGCGCGCCGACAACGAATTCTTATGCACAACTTATTCACTTTTCCTTCCTCTCCCCCCGCAGGGTTCGATGCGAGAAAAGGCCCGTCAAATAAGGCTTCCAAGAGGGTGCAAGCCCGCGTCCCGGCGCGGTCCGGACGGGATGCGGGAGGGTCTGTGAACAACTTCCGCGATTCCGAGCCTGCTTTGTTTGCCAAACGAGGCCGGAGAATCGGAATGGGATTCGTTCATTGTCCCATTTTAGTGTTGGCTTCGGGAACGGGCGGCGGAAAATAAAAAGCGCCACCTCCCGGGGAAGTGGCGCAAAAAGAGGATTCTTTTCAGGAAGACGCGGCTTCGGGCGCGACTTGTGAACGCGGTTTCGAAGTCCTGGCGGCGACCTTCTTGCGTTTCAAATAGCGCTCCCGACGGCTGCGTTTCTCCATTTTACTGTGCTGTTTCCCCATAAGTGTCTTTACATTGCCGAGCTGTTTCGATTGCTTAATCAGGACTATGAAGTTTCACTCTGGCGGCTTCAACATCTTTTCGCTTTTGGCCTGCCTGCTGGCGCTTGGCACGGGATGTCAGACCGGCCCGACGGATAAGAAAGCGAGTTTGCGCCTGCACTTGCAGGTGAATCCCGATGAATCCGGCCGCACTGTTCCAGTGCCGGTTTATCGCGCCAATCCCATGTTCATGGTCGTGGAACGCGAACCTTTCCTGCATGAAGGACAGATCGTGAATGCAGCGCTGATCGATGTCCTGGGAGGATTTGAAATCCAGGTCCAGTTCGACCGCAAAGGCACATGGATTCTCGAGCAATACACGACAGGCTACAAAGACCGTCGCATTGTTGTCTTCAGCCAATTTGGAGAAGCGCGCTGGCTGGGCGCGCCCCTGATCACAAGACGCATCACAGACGGCGTGTTCACCTTCACTCCCGATGCGACCCGGGAGGAGGCCGAACGCATCGTTCGGGGATTGAGCCTGGTCGCCAAAGCCGTGCGCAAACGGATGGGTGGTGAATGAGAGTCTTTCCGGTTGTTGGTTGTTTCTCTGCACTGTTGTTCTTTGCGCCCGCGGCAAAGGCGCAGGTGTTCCAACTCCCGACCACAAACCACTTCCTCTTCGAGCCGGATCAATACGAAAAGTTTTTTGTGGGCACGGCCGGGAAACCCTGGACCAGCGGCATGTTCGGATGCGTGCGGAGCGGCGGATGGCAGATGCACGAGGGCATCGACATTCGCGCCCTGCAACACGACCGGCGTGGCGAACCGCTCGATGCCATCCGGGCGGCGGCCGATGGAATCGTAGCCTATATCAATCCCCACAGCGGGCTTTCAAACTACGGCAAATACATCGTGCTGCGCCATGCCATCGAGGGGATTGAAGTCTTTTCCCTTTACGCGCACCTGTCGGAGGTCGCGCCCGGGTTGAAAGCGGAGAAGGCAGTGCGCGGCGGGGAACAGATCGCGGTGATGGGGCGCACTGCCAATACGCGCCAGCCAATTACGAAAGACCGGGCGCACCTGCACTTCGAACTGAACTTCCTCCTGAACGACCGTTTCAGCGACTGGCACAAAAAGGAGTTTCGCGGCGGCCGCAACGATCATGGAAATTGGAACGGCCGGAATTTGGTGGCTCTGGATCCCGTCCGGATTTTTCTGGCCCAACGGCAGCAGCGGGAAAACTTTCGCCTCTTGAATGCCATCCGGCATGAGACCGAGCTGTGTCGCGTGTTCGTCCGCAAGACCGGCTTTTCATTTCTAAAGCGGCACGCACCGCTGATAAAACCGAACCCGGTCACAGAGCGTGAAGGAGCGGCCGGCTACGAAATCGCGCTCACTTTCAACGGCCTGCCCTTTGAACTGATCCCTCGCGCCGCCTCGGAAATTCCCGGGAAGGGCCTCTACCAATTGATCTCGGTCAACCCGGAAGAGTATCGAAACCGCCCTTGCCGCCGTCTGGTCGTGCCCAAAAACAAAGGCTGGGTTTTAGGGAACAACGCTGTTACGCTCCTGGACCTGCTAACCTATTGAACAAGATTTGCTCCATAAGTTGTGGCAGCCGACGTGAGGAGGCTCTGACTTCCTGCACCAATTTGGAGTTGAGCCTTCTCCCGTCGGCTGCGACAAGGTTCATGCGCAGGGGTGCCTGGTTGCAGCTTCGCCGCGTTCTGTGGTCACTTTGCGTCCCGGTCGTTGCGTGTGCTTGCTCCCTTCGCGCCGCCGAATGGCGCGTGGCCACGAACGGATTGGCTTCCGGCAACGGCAGCGCGGAAAGGCCGTGGGACATCCAATCCGCCTTGAGCGGCCGGCAAACCGTGCGACCGGGAGACACCATTTGGATTTCCGGCGGCGCCTATCGATTTCCGAATCGCAGCAGCGGCTCCATGGGTTTCGAAGTCTCGCTGGCAGGCGAAACCGGGAAGCCAATTATTGTTCGCGCCGATCGGGATGCGCGGGTGACCATTGATGGCGGAATGGCAATTCGGGAGCCCTCGAGCCACTTGTGGGTCCGAGACCTCGAGATCCTTGTGTCCGAAAATCTCTCCCAAACGCGCCGGTTCGAGGAGCCGGGCTCGCATCCGAAAAGCTACAATCGCCCCTGGGGCGGCTTGAACATTTACAGCGGGCACGGCTGTAAATTCATTAACCTGATCATCCACGACAATGCCCAGGGTGTGAGTTGGTGGCGCGGCAGCACGGAGAGCGAACTTTACGGCTGCATCATTTACGACAACGGCTGGGAAGCGCCCGATCGCGGGCACGGCCACGCGGTTTACACCCAGAACGATGAGGGCCTCAAAACGGTGGCGGACTGCATCATGGCCGGCGGTTACGGTCATACCATGCACGCCTACGGGTCGAGCCGGGCCGATGTGAACAATTACCTGATGACCGGAAACATTTGCTACGATGGCGGCCGGTTCCTGATCGGGGGCGGAAAACCGAGCCACAGCATCCGTGTTCTCACCAACTTTCTACACGGCGTCTCCATGCAACTGGGCTACAGCGCGCCTTACAATGTGGACTGCGAGGTGCGCGAAAACATCATCGCAGATGGCGAACTCGTGATCAGCAAGTTCCGGCAGACGATCACAAACGGAAATGTCGTCCTCAAGGCGAACGCGCCTCGGCCCGGGGGCGCAGATGTGACTTTGCGACCCAACCGCTATGATGCCAGCCGCGGGCACGTCGTCGTTTACAACTGGGAAAAACTTCCCGAGGTGACAGTAAGCGTTGAAGGATTTCTCGAGCCCGGACAGGAGTATGAACTGCGGGAGCCGCGGAAGTTCTTTGATGAGCCGCTCCTTCGCGCCCGTTGCGAGGGAGCAAGCATTTCGGTGCAGGTGCCGGGCGAGTTTCAAGCTTTTGTCCTGATGAAGCGTAATGCCGAATGAGTGGGCTCCTGGCCCGATCCCGTCCCGGCGGTAAGGATTCCCTGAATCCTCCGGCCCTCCAAGATGCGAACGCCGCGCCGCCTGAAGGCGGGACTCCATGCGAAAACTCTGTGTAGAGTCGGCCCTTCGCAGCGTTTGGAGTCCCGGCTTCAGCCGGTGGAGCGTGGGAAGGCCGACCGGTTGGGAGAATTCCTCCGGCTCCGAGACCCGGATCGACGTTCAAGATCGTTGCCGTCTCAGCCGCATTGAACGAACGGATTGTCCGTTATGGCGGGCTCAGGGCCACTCTGGTGGTCGTGCCAGTAGCGAGGAAATGCAGCCAGCACCGCGTCACCGGCCGGGCGTATATCCGCCGGAGCGCTTCCGCATACAGGCGAAGCTGAGGTTCGTAAAGTTTCCCTCGGGCCTCGACTTCGCCTGGATCGAGCTTGTCTGTCTTGAAATCGAGAATCCACATTTCTTCCGGCTCCAAAACCAAAAGGTCCACGACACCCTGGACAACGATGAATTCGCCGGGCTCCAGGGAACCCGTCAGCAGAAGTCCAAAACGCGCAAGGTCAACGGAAGCAAACTTGCAGGTGAAAGGATGCTCGCGATGGAGTGCGCCGGCCCGGCTGCGGATTTGAGCGCCCTCGGACGAACTCCAAAAATTCCCGACGGCCTGCAAATCAAGCGCCCCGGCTTCCGCTTCGGTCAAAAGACCCTGCTCGACCAATCGGTTGGCTTCCTTCCGCAACTTCGCCGTGTCCGCGAAGGCTTCCGTCGAGACGCATTGCAAAAAACGGTGGTAAGCAAGGCCGGTTTCCGCCGCTGTCAAGGACTCGCCCGCGGGCTGGACATGCGCAAAAGCCCGCGAACGAAGAAACGGCGCCGGAACACTTTCCCGGTCCGATTCGTCTTCCATGCGCTTGCGCAAACCCGTAACCGATGCCTTGGCCGGTTCGACTGTGGCGCCGGGGAACGGATACTTCCAAAGCATCCTTTCCCGAAGCGAAGCCAGTTGCTCGGGAGCGCAGACAGGTTCAGGACGCTCCGGGGACAACTTTGGCAGGCCCTGAGACTGCTCTTGCAGCTCCGCGTCGCTCCAGTGGCGCCATTGCCACCGCTTTGTTTTTCCGGATGTTTCCGCCGGGAATTCCCCTCCAGCATCGTGCAATAGCCAGGGCCCGATCCAATCGAGATAAGAACTTGCCTGCAGGAGATGGTGCGCCGCGGGCGAGTTCGAAGCGAGCTTCGGCCACTTCGTCTCCATCGTCTTCCTCGAACAGGAACCAAACAGAAGCAATCGGTCCTGCGCGCGAGTCAGAGCCACGTAAAGCAGGCGCAACTCCTCCCCAATGCCGTCCGCCCGCTCACGCCTGCCCGCCAGCCAGTGCGCCAGGCTTGGATAGGGCCGGTCGGCATCCGGCGGCTTGACGTGGGGGCAAAGACCGAACTTTTCGTCGAGGATAATGGTGCCGCGGCTCTCCTGGAGATTAAAGCGCTTGCCCAAATCCGCCAGAACCACCACCGGAAACTCCAGACCTTTGCTCTGATGAATGCTCATCAAACGAACCGCATCCTCCGCCTCCAGGGGCGCTGGTTCCCGGTCGCCGGTCGTTTCCTGCTGAGCATCGATGAAGTTCAGGAAACGGGTCAGGCTGTGCGGCTGCGCTTCGCTGAAACGGCGAGCGATGCTGATCAATTGCTGCACGTTCGCCTGCCGTTGCACGCCGCGGTCCTGGGTGCCGAGCCAGTCCAAATAATGGGTCTCGCTTAGAATCATTTCCAGTCGCTGCGCCAGCGATGCCTGCCGGGCCAGGGCGCGCCAGCGGACAAATCGCTTCAGGAACACCTCCACTTTGCCAAAGGTCTCGGCAGCGGACACTGCGGATGCCTGCCCCTCATGCCACCGGTGCAAGGCGAACCAGAAATGCACTTTGGGGGACGCCAGCCGAATACGCGCAAGCTCATTGGCAGAGAGTCCAACCAGCGGCGAATGCAGCACCGCCACCGCCGGCTCATCCTGGAGCGGGTTGTCCAGCAACCGCAGCAGGCACAACAAATCCAGAACCTCCGAACTGGAAA
>CAZCUL010000054.1:0-10260 GCA_964501475.1 uncultured Verrucomicrobiota bacterium
CGTCGGTCAAGAGCGAGGCGGACGCTTTTGAAATGGCGCAACCAGAGCCCTGAAAGCTGACGTCTTTGATAACGTCGCCGTCCACATGCAGGTAGAGTGTGATGTTGTCCCCGCAGAGCGGGTTGTGCCCCTGCGCCTGGCAATTGGCGCCGTCCATAATGCGGAAGTTGCGCGGACTTTTGCTATGGTCCAAGATCACCTGCTGATAAAGATCGGCCAGATCGTCCCACATGGCTTCGCTACTGGACCTTGATCTGCTCATTCTCTTCTAACCGATCCCAAACCAGTTTATCCAATTCTTCGCGGACCGGTTCGAAGCGGACGCGATCGATAATCTCGCCGGCAAAAGCGTGGATCAGCATGCGCCGGGCGGTTTCCTCGGGAATGCCTCGGGTGCGCAGATAAAAAACGGCTTCCTCATTGAGCTGACCCACCGTGGCGCCATGCGTGCACTTTACGTCGTCCGCGTAAATCTCCAACTGCGGCTTGGTGTCGGCAGTGGCATCTTCGGAAAGGAGCAGATTCTTGTTCGTTTGCTTGGCGTCGGTCTTCTGGGCTTCCTGGCGGACGAGAATGCGGCCATGAAACACGCCTTTGGAACGTCCATCCAGAATGCCGTTGAAATACTCGTGGCTGTTGCAGTGCGGCTTGGCGTGCTCAACGATCATATAATGATCCGCCAGCCGCTCGCCGCTGGTTAAATAGAGGCCGTTCAGGACGCAATCAATCCCTTCTCCATCGAGTTTGGTGAAAATATTGTTTCGGGAAAGGCGGGCTCCTGCGGCGATCGAGTGATGCACGAAATTGCTGCTTCCCTCCAACTGGGCGCACAGCGTCGCGATATGAAAGGCCTCCGGGCTTTCGTCCTGGAACTTGCAGTGTTCCACCACCGCTCCGCGGCCCACCACCAGCTCTGTGACCGCGTTCGTCATATACGGCCCATCCACCACTGAAACATGGCTTTCGATCAATGTCAGTTGGCTGGCTTCTTCCACGATGATCAAGCCGCGCGGATGGGAAGCTGCCCCAGGCTCCCTGACCGTGGCCACGTACACCACTTGGACGGGTTCGTTCAATGCCTGGCCCGGCGGCACGTGCACGAAGAGGCCATCCTCAAAAAAGGCCGTGTTCAACGCCGAAAAGGCATTCCGTCCGCCCCGCACATAATGTCCCAGGTGCTTTTCGATCAAGCCGGAATCCGTCGCCAGAGCCGCAGCCAGGCTCGAAACCGTGACCTTGCCGGTGTGCTGCGCCGCGATGGAGGAATGCTCGGCCGAAAAATGACCGTTCACGAAAACCAACCGGCTGCCTTTCAGACCCGAGAAGCTGAGCCGCCCAAGCCAATCCTTGTCCAGGCCGGCGGGCACATAGTCGGAGATCGGCTTGAAAGGAAGCCGGACAAGGGGCGCGACGTTGGTAAATCGCCAATCCTCGTCCTTCACCGTGGGAAACCCCAGCTCCGCAAATCGCGAAATGCCTGCCTTCCGCATCGGGAAGAGCCAGGACGGATGTTTCGCCGCGCCCTGCTGTTCAAAGCGCTCGAAGCTCTTCAAATAGGGGTCGATGCCCGGAGCATGCGTCGGTTCGGTTGCAATCATCGACGAGATTCCAATTCAGACCGCAGCCGGAACAGCCTCTTTCCTGCTGATCCAGTCGTAGCCCTTTTCCTCGAGTTCCAGTGCCAGATCCTTGCCTCCAGAACGGACAATCCGGCCGTCGGAGAGCACATGGACAAAGTCCGGCACGATATAATCCAACAGCCGCTGATAATGAGTGATTAAAAGTTGGGCGGCATCCGGCCGTTTCAGCGTGTTGACGCCGCTGGCCACGATTCTGAGCGCGTCGATATCCAATCCGGAATCGGTCTCGTCCAAAATCGCCAGCTTGGGTTCGAGCACTGCCATTTGGAAAATTTCGTTTCGTTTCTTCTCCCCGCCGGAAAAACCCTCGTTCACGGACCGCTTGAGAAGGTCTCCTTTCAACTCCAGGAGTTTCATCTTCTCCTTCACCAGGGCGAGAAATTCCACGGCGTCAAGCTCGGATTCGCCCCGATGCTTGCGCATCTCGTTCAACGCCGATTTCAAAAAGTAAGTGCTGTTCACTCCTGGGATCTCGACCGGGTATTGGAAGGCGAGGAAAAGTCCTTCACGCGCCCGTTCGTCCGGGGCCAGCTCCAGGAGGTCCTTGCCGTTATACCGCACCTCGCCGTCCGTGATTTCGTAGCCTTCGCGGCCGGCCAATATCTGCGCGAGCGTGCTCTTGCCGCTGCCATTCGGTCCCATGATCGCATGCACCTCGCCGGGATGAATGGTCAGGTTGATTCCGTTGAGAATCTGCTTTCCCTCCACGCCGGCGGTCAGATTCCGAATTTCCAACATTGGTTCCATTGTCGTTGTCATTTCCTCTCTGTCTCTTCCGTCAAGTAACATTCCCACGTCAAAACGGGATAACTCCCCGCGCTTCCAGGCGCGGCCGAAACTTTGCCCGGCATCACCCGACGCTTCCCTCCAGACTGACCCCAAGAAGCTTTTGCGCCTCGACGGCGAATTCCATGGGCAATTCGCGAAACACCTCTTTGCAGAAGCCGTTCACAATCATGTTCACGGCGTCCTGTGTCGAAATGCCCCGCTGGTTGCAGTAAAAGATCTGGTCTTCCCCGATCTTGGAAGTTGTGGCCTCATGCTCGACCCGGGAAGAAGTATTCTTCACTTCGATATACGGGAAGGTGTGCGCGCCGCATTTGTTCCCGATGAGCAACGAGTCGCATTGCGAAAAGTTGCGGGAATCGGCGGCGTTTTTCATGATCTTGACGAGGCCGCGGTAGCTGTTTTGCCCGTGCCCGGCCGCAATTCCTTTTGATACGATGGTGCTGCGGGTGTTTTTCCCCACGTGCACCATCTTGGTCCCGGTGTCTGCCTGCTGGTAATTGTTCGTCAAGGCCACCGAGTAGAACTCCCCCACCGACTCGTCTCCCAGCAGCATCACGCTCGGATATTTCCAGGTGATCGCCGAGCCGGTTTCCACCTGCGTCCACGAGATTTTCGATTTGCGCCCGCGGCAGGCGCCGCGCTTGGTCACGAAGTTATAAATTCCGCCCCGGCCCTTTTCGTCACCCGGATACCAGTTTTGCACGGTGGAATACTTGATCTCGGCGTTTTCCAACGCCACCAATTCCACCACTGCCGCGTGAAGCTGGTTTTCGTCGCGCATCGGCGCGGTGCAGCCTTCGAGATAGCTGACGTAAGCCCCCTCTTCCGCCACGATCAATGTCCGCTCGAACTGCCCGGTATTGAGCGCGTTAATCCGGAAGTAAGTGGACAATTCCATGGGGCAGCGGACACCTTTGGGAATAAAGCAGAACGAGCCATCGGTGAATACGGCCGAGTTTAACGCCGCATAGAAATTATCCGTGGAAGGCACCACCGAGCCCAGATACTGCCGGACCAACTCCGGATGGTTCTGGACCGCCTCCGAGAATGAGCAAAAGATAACGCCCTTTTTGGCCAGCGCTTCCTGAAAGGTCGTGCCCACGGACACGCTATCAAACACCGCGTCCACCGCCACGCCGGCCAGCCTTTCGCGTTCGCGCAGCGGGATGCCGAGCTTGTCATAGGTTTCCAGAAGCTTCGGGTCCACTTCGTCCAGGCTCCTGGGGCCGTCGCCGCGTTTCTTGGGCGCCGAGTAGTAAATGATCTTCTGGAAATCGATGGCTGGATAACGCACATGCGGCCAGGTCGGCTCCTTCATGGTCAACCAATGCCGGTAAGCTTTCAGACGCCATTCAAGCATCCATTCCGGCTCCATCTTCTTGGTTGAGATCAACCGGATAATATCTTCGTTCAGCCCCGGAGGCGCCGATTCGCTCTCCACGTCCGTGTAAAAGCCGTATTTATACTGGTTCGTTACAAATTTTTCGATGGTGTCTGTAGCCGTACTCATAAAATTCCGTTCCGGTTCCTATCGCAAATTCAGGCGTTGGCACTTTTGCGCTTCCGCTCCGCACAGGTGTCACAAAGGCCGCGAACCGAAAGATTGAAGCTGCCGGCTTGAAAACCTTTCGGAATACTGAACCCGGCCGTCGCTTCTGCCGGAAAGTCGATGTCGAAGGCGCGGTCGCACCCTTCACAGTAGAAATGGAAATGATCCTGCATATTTGGGCAAAAGCGAGTCGCGCCACGGCCGAGATTGACCTCGCGAACCAGGCGGCATTTCACCAGCGCATCCAGACAGTTATAGACCGTGGCCATCGAGATCTCGGGCATGTCCGACTTGGCTCGCATGAAGACCTGTTCCGCGGTGGGATGGTCTCTCTTTTCGATCAAGACGGCATAAACGTGCTCGCGCTGCGGAGTAAAACGAAACCCGCGCGTGGCGAGGCGCTCGATCAAGCCCTGGTCCAAAACTTTTCTTGTCTTCTTCACTCTTAAAAAGAGAATAGCGGCCTCTCACCACAAGATCAATATTTGGAATAATTCTAAGTCTCAGTTCGCAGTGCAAGGAGTTTTTTGGCCCGGTTTGGTGACGTTATGGCCCCACGTAATCCCACAAGTCCCACCAGACGAAAGGTTTCAGATGCTTCGGCAGAGAAACGTGCAAAACTTCCTCTTTGGATCAGCAGGTGCCTTTTCAGCCCCACAAATGTCTGCGCGCCCCTCCTCCAGGCGGTTTTGAGCTATTGACCGGCCGTGGTCGAGGTCGGCTGAAAATCACACAACAAGGGCGGAGACGCATTTTCATCCTCCAGTAATTGCAAGGCAGCTTCCATAACCGCCCGCTGGCGTTCCGGCTCGTTGGGCGCATCCAATGGATAACCATGTTTGAAAGGAACAACAAGTGCCCGCGGCGGACGGACCCGTTCCGCCACTTCGCGCAAGAGTTGAATGGCCACGGTAGCGATGCCTTGCCGCTCCAGTTCGGCTGCGACCAGGCCCACGGCCTGGTTGCACATCGGTCAGACCGGAACAAGAAGGGCCGCGTCCACGCCGTCTTCGGCCAGTTTACGAACCGCCGGGGGCGCGGTGTCGCGGATGAGCCGGCCCGGCGCGGTGATGGAACCCATGAATGAAAGATGGCGGCGGTTCGCGGACCCAATTCGGCCTGCCCGCGCGAGCTCATGGAGCCGGTCCAATGGGAAGACCAGATTCGGGTCCTGGTGCAGCCCGGTATGATCGAATGACTCGCTGCGGTGGGTCTCGATTAACGTGCGGGGATCGATATTATCGGGAATCTCCCGAAAGCTTGGATCGCCCCCTTTGATGGAACCATCAAAGGGGGATTGATTTGGCAGAACGAACCCGGCGCTTGAAACGAGGGCGAGACGGCATTCGCTCAATGGCTTGCGCAGCCCCGCCCATGGCACCGGGTCAATCCGGCGCCAAGGATAGACCTTCAAGAACGCGCGAACAGAAAACGGGAATTCACCAAGCTCGCCCATCAAAACCGAAGTTTCCCGGATTGCTCAGCGGACGCAAGCTTTCGCTGGGAACTCGAGCGAAGGAGGCGGACCGGCCTCGTCCGCAGCATGTCGGAAAACCCGGTCTGGGCCGGCGCTGAAGGGAGTCTGAAGCGGTGAAATCAGGCGGGCAGCCCAGCCGGCTCCAGACACGGCTTCGGGCTCGCCGAATGTTCACGGGCGGGCTCGCCCTCAGACCCGGCAGCGGGTTCGCGCAGGAAGGGTTTGTATTCGGGCACCGCCTTCTTGAGCAACAGTTTTAACTGATCCGGCTCGGTATTGTGGAGCGCCTGACTCAGTTCCCGCATCTTCTCCTGAACGGTCTTGAGAGGGAGCGGCCGACTGATGAATCGCGTGATCGACGGGTGATTGGTAGGGACACAGTCCTCGCCCTTATGACTCAACTCTTCGCAGAGCTTTTCCCCGGGGCGCAGGCCAACGAATTGAATCTCGATATCGATGTCCGGCTTCAGCCCGGACAACTCGATCACCTGGCGGGCGAGATCGAGGATCTTCACCGGTTTGCCCATGTCCAGGACAAATATTTCCCCGCCTTGCCCTTGAGCGGCGCTTTGCAGAACCAGACCGACGGCTTCGGGGATGGTCATGAAGTATCGAGCCACATCCGGGTGGGTCACTTTAACGGGGCCGCCCGCGGCGATCTGCTTGTGAAAGGTGGGAATAACGCTGCCGGAGGAGCCGAGGACATTGCCAAAACGCACGGCCATGAATTTCGTCTGGCTGGGCCGGCTGGCCGCCAGGGACTGCATAAACATTTCGGCCAGGCGCTTGGTCGCGCCCATGACGTTGGTCGGATTAATGGCCTTGTCCGTCGAGATGAGCACAAACCGCTTGGCGCCGTATTCGCTGGCCAATTCCGCAACATGCGCCGTGCCCAGAGTGTTGTTCTTGATCGCTTCGCAAGGATGATTCTCCATCATCGGCACGTGCTTATGGGCGGCGGCGTGAAAGACAATCTGGGGTTGATAACGTTCGAACAGGAAAGTCATCCGCGGCAGGTCCAGAATGTCCGCTACGAGCGGAACGATGAAATTCTCGTATCCCGCGCAGGCCAGCTCCTGCTCGATCTGGAATATCTGCACCTCGGATTGTTCCACCAGCAGAATCTGTTTCGGCTTGTAGGCCACGATCTGCCGGCATAACTCGCTGCCGATGCTGCCGCCCGCACCGGTGACCATCACGACTTCACCCTCGAGAATGCCCCGAATGTCTTCGGTCTTGAGCTCGACCGGGTCGCGACCCAAAAGGTCTTCAATTTCGACAGGACGAAGCTGGGAGACCTTGACTTTGCCGGTCGCCATTTGATCGAGCGTGGGCACAGTCACAAACTTCAGTTTGGCTTGCTGGCAGAGCTTGACCACGTCGCGCACGCGACGTCCGGAAGCCGAAGGCATGGCAATGATGATCTGGTCCAGTTTCACTTTGCGCTTGGGATCCAGCAGCATCTCGGGCGCGCTCACCACCGGAATATCATGGATGCGGGAGTTCCACTTTTGCGGGTTGTCGTCGAAGAAACAGACCGGTTTGAGGCCGAGATGGCGTTTGACGACAAGCTCGCGGGCCAGGGTCGCTCCGGCGTAACCGGCTCCCACGATCCCGACGCGTGTGACGTGGCCATTCCAGGCGGAACGGGTGGTGAGATAGCGCTCCCGGACGACACGAAAACAGAGCCGAATCGCGGACAGAAACAGGAACGAAAAGAGGAAATCAGAGAGGATGACGCTGCGGGGCGGCGCCAATTGGCCCCCGGACCCGGCCCATAAAATGCCCAACAGGCACGAGCCAAAGGCCAGCGCCAAAATCAGGCGACGCAGGTCCGGAATGCTGAAATAACTGAGCAAACCGGCGAACTGCCCAATGAACAAAAGCAGCACCAGCTTAAGAGGGACAATCCAGAGCAGGAAATTGCCAAGCTCCTGCTGCTCCTTTGCTGGAAGGGCAAGGTCAAACCGCAACTCGTAGGCCAGCGCCAGACTGCCTGCCAGCCCCAAAGAATACACCACCAAAATCACGAGCAGCCGCGAGATCCTTGAAAGGCGAAGCGATTGAATCCCCTGCCACAAGGTCGAGGCCCCGTCGTTTTGGATTGCCGCATTGTGATTCATACTTCTATTCAACACACAACCTCCTACGCGGCAACCCAGCAGACGAAAAGATACCCAAGCCAGAAGCCTCGTCGGCCTTCAACTCAAGGAATGACACTGTGTGTCGCCCGTGTTTAGTGTTTCCTGTTTCTGACTTCTGATTTATTCCCTAAAATAACCCAAAGTTCCCAAACCCGTTTGCATGGCCGCTACCGGCCGCGGAGAGCATTGCAGCCGCTACGAGGTCACAGCCCTCAATGAGGACATCATCTCAACGGCGTGGCAAGTCGCATCCATCAAAATTCTCGTGTTTGAGTCGTCCCGTCCTTGGTTCAGTTATCACCATGCGCGATCCATTCGGCATGCCCATTCTGCAAGTGCTTTCGACTATAAGGAGCAGCCAAATTTATGCAATCCGTAAAATCGCCCGGAAATTCTTAGGGGAAATACAGGTCATGCTTGGCGACGCCTTCTTTCAAGCCTGGCTAAACGGCTCTCCTCCGTCCATTATCGTGAACGTTTTCGGGCAACAACTTAGGCGCGCGGCGTCTCCAGAAATCCCTTCCTCCCCGGCAGAAACCCGGTGCTCCCTTCACCAGACAGCAACCGAGTCTGCCGCAAATATTTGGTCCAGCAGAACCCGGTAATCTGGTTCGGTTCGCGTCAAATCGACGATTTCGACTTCGTGCTTTTCCAGGCGCTGTTGCTGTTCGGCAAGCGCGCGCGCATAGCCAGCCTCCTGGTTCACGATGATGTGCAGCACTCTTCGCATGGAGTCTAAAAATGCACGACGCAATCGCTCTCGGCAGCCAATGTCGCCAGTTCGGCCGGGCTCAATCGTTCCACTCTGAAGCGCTGTCCCGGCTCAACCGCCGCGGAGGCGTCGCGTCCGATGTAAATCGGGTGCGGCGAATCCGCCAGCAGCGGCAGATACTGCTCGAAGTTTTCGCCGTCCATCAGAGCATCGCTGCTTTCAGTGAGCAAGGATGCCGCAGCCTGACACAGGAAAAGACGCACTTCGCTCCGTTTCCAACCTCCCACGCCGGCCGCGATGCGTATCGCCTCGGCCGGCCGATGACTCGATCTCGGGTCGCTTTCAATTACGAATAAAATCCGGCGCATAAAAAAATCGGAGATTCTCTCGTAAATCAGCCGAAGGCCATGAATCGGTCCGTGGCGGAGATCAGGTCGCTGACGATGCTTAACCCGGCAAACACGGCCTGATCGCTTCGGGGAATGTTTCGCTTTTGGGCTCCGTAGGCACAGGCGTAGAGAATTGCGCCCTGCTCCTTCAGCCGCTGCAATTGCGGATCGCTCAGGCCCCAAACCGCGTCGTCGATGCAATACAAGTAAACTGTAAGACCTCCGTTCAACGCGGCCTCGGCCAGGCGCGCGGCATGACGAAAGGACGGTGTTTCCGGCCGAGTCGAAAGGAGCAGTCCAAGCCTTTTTCCGGGCACAGCCATCAAACGAAGTTAATCCCGCGCACGCGGTCCCCAATAGATGTCGAGATTCATAAACTTTCCGGGACCGCAATCAACCCGCCCGCTTCATTCGGAGTACGGTCCGAGGGAAGCGCGCGCTCAAGGTTCGAGAATATCCTCCACCAAGCCGGAGAGGTTGGCCGGCTGATATGGCTTGCCAATGAATTGATCGATGCGAACGGCCGAATTAAAAACGATCTCGGCGCCCGCAGTCCCGCTGATCAGAATCGTCTTCAACGCCGGATGCAATTCCTTGCACCTTTCAATCAATTCCAAGCCATTCATCTTGCCCATGGCGTAGTCGCTGATGAGCAATTCCGGCTTGGGCCTGGCCTTTCTGAAGATGCGAAGTGCTTCCTCCGGATCATCGAATTTCTTGATGACGTAATCGCGGGATTTGAGACTGACCTCCGCCAGGTCCAGCAGCACCGGCTCGTCGTCCACGAGGTAAATAATCGGTTTATGCTTGCGGGCTTTCGCTGCCTTGCCTGTAATTCGCCGAGTCATTTCGGAAAGAAATCGCCGTTGGAAGTAAACACCCGTTGTGCAAGTATTGGCAAGCGTGAACTTTACAAAGGCAGACGCCGGCCATTTCACAATCGCCCACGCATGTTTTGCCGCTCGGCATCCCAGCGCCCGCCCCGGCGACGTGCAACGCAACCGGAAGCGAATTTGCCGTTGCGCAGCTTCTTCCGTTCTACTTAAACTTCGCCGGTTTACTTATCAGAACCGGAAATGAGACGCACCCTTGCTGCCGGCGCGGTGAGCGATTGCGCGATTCCCGGGATACAGTCCCGTTCGATGAACGCCGGCGCCGCGCCTTGCTCGGCCAAATATATGAAACCTGAGAAGCCAAAAAAGAGAACCCATCCGGCGGCCGACGCTGCAAAAGCCAAAAAAAAGGCGGCGCTGCAGATCCCCCCCATCCTGCTCGAAGGCGATACATCGCCGCCACCGCCGATGAGCGGCCCGGGACAGCGTTATGCCACAGGGCCGAAGTCCGCGGCCGAACCCTGGCCGAAAGATACCGAGCAAGCTGAACTGCCGGAATCCTACGGCACCCAACGATTGCATATAGCCGCCAGAGACCCTTATTGGGTCTTCGCCCACTGGGACCTGAGCCGCGAGCAATTGCGCAAATACAACTCCCTTTCCGCCGACGGACATTTGGTGTTGCGCGTGTTTAAAGATGCTATCCATGGCCAGCCGCACAACGAAA
>CAZCUL010000055.1:0-2793 GCA_964501475.1 uncultured Verrucomicrobiota bacterium
CGGCCCAGGCCGCTGTTCCGCCGGCGGTGCCAACGCGCTGGCCGGCCTCATAAATATCACGGCCGCCGATGGAGGCGGGAGGTTCGACGAGGTAATGAAGCTTGCGGGAGTCCGCAGCAAAGCTTTCGCGAACCATCAAGCCGGCCTTGGTGATGCCGTCATTGTCGCCCGCCGCGCGCGACAGGTCGGCTACGCGCACGTGAATGTCGAAGTCACCCGTCCGCGGTGTCAGGGTCATGTGACCCTGATCGCTGGTGCCCCAGATGTCGGCGCCGCCGGCGATGACATCGATCTCGCCTTCCCTGCAACTGAAGCTGGAGCCCGCGCCTGGCGGCGAACCAACGTCCATGGCAATGAAGCCCTGGACACGCCCGGTGGCCATGCTGTCGCCGCTATTGGCCATCTGAGCCAGGTCCTGTATTCCCATGGCGAAAACCGTGAAGACACCGGTGAGATTTGTGTTGAGCGTGAGGGTCACGGTCTTGCCGTCGCTCCGAACCTCCGCACTGGCGACACGGCCAATCTCGCCGTTGATGGTGTAACTAAACTCATCGCCGCCGGTCGCGGGATTAACCGCCTCATTGAAACAGAGACCGATGGCATTGCCGTCGAGACTGCCGGCCGAAACGATGAACGGCGCGACCATATCGGGGGCGACGTGGAGGGTGGTAACAAACGCTGCATTGGTTCCCGGCACGTCCACCAGCACCCGGTATTGCGCATTGTCGTCGCTCAGCTTCGCGGCAAAGGAAAGGCTCGGCCCAATCGCTCCGGGAATATTAGTGAAGTTCATGGAGCTGCTATCGAGCTTCTGCCACTGGTAACAGAGCACTTGGGAGAGGCTGGCCGGCATGACCGTTGCCACCACTGCAAGAGTGACCTCTTCATTCTCCGTCACGTTCAGATCCGCAGGCGGAGCGGATGTGACGAGGAGTTGCACAGTGTCCGGATTGCCGGGGGCGCTGAAGAAAACTCCGGAAGCGATCTCAGTGTTGGCCGGCACAGACGGGTCATTCTCTTCGCGGAATGTTACCTGCACATAATCGCCGCCGCCGCCTTCCTTCATCAGAGCCCGGATGTAATAGGGCCGGCCGGCCGTCATGGCAATGCCAGGCGTGACGGTGCGCGCGTCGGTGAACGGCAGATTCGCAGATGGAACATCAGCCATGAGGAGTGCATCGGCGGGGGAGGTGTCGTTAGTGTTGATGAAGAGTTGCGACGCGTCGTCACTGCGGATGTAGAAGCGATAGACACCGTTGCTTGGTGCGATGAAAACCCCCGTAATCCGCACGCCGTAATTGTCCGCCACGTTGGCGCCAAAAGCGAACTGGTTGGTGTAGAAGGCAAAGTCCGGCAGGTTGTTTACAAACCTCGAATCGGCCGTGAGCGTGGCAATGGCTGTGCCGCCGATGCCGCCGAAGAACTCGACGTAGAGACCACAACCGCCAAAAGTCCAGGCCGTGAAGTCGGCGGTGCTGTCCGGCGCGATCGTGTTTCCGACCGACGAGACGTCACGGACGTTATTGACGGTGACGGTGTAGGTTGTGCCCGGCGTCTGCGGCGTGGTTCGGAGGCTCACCTTCGTGCCGCTGCTGTCAGCCACTGCGCCTAAAACCAGAAGTCCGTTGATCTGATAATTTGCGGTGCAGATGCCCGAATCAAAGTCCACCGGTTCGCTGAAGGTCAGCACCACCGTATCTTGTGAAGGAGTTCCTTCCGCACTCACGATCTCGGGCGCGGTGTTGTCCGAGAGGACCGTGACGGTGCTGGATGCTTCAGCGCTGCTGAAAGCATTGGCCACCCGCACGGTAAAGACGGCTCCGTTGTCGGCCGGGGTCAAACGCGGAGTGGTGTAGGTGGCAAAGTTGCCAAACACCTGCTCTCCATCCTTGAACCAGGAGTAGGTAAAGGGCGGGGCGCCCCGCACGCCCAGGACGCGGAAGGTGATCGTCTCGCCGTCGCTCACGGTGGGATCGTCCGGAGTCAGACCCGCAATCTCGATGGCTCCGACAGCCCGATCCAGGTCGGTGGGATATTCGAACAGGCTTGCGAGCGCGACCTCGGTGTTGGGCGGCGTTGAGCCATCGCCCTGAGAGCGCACTGCCATCATGAAGCCGTCACCGCCGCCGCCTTCGAGGAAGCGCGCTTCGATGTAGTAGCGTTGTCCGGCCAGCAGAGGGATGTTTTGGGCGGAGGTAACGTAATTGGCATTAAACGCATTTTGGCTCGCGATGCGAACAGCGCCCGCGGGATCGGTGCTGTTGACCGCGTTGGTGTTCATGTAAAGTTCCGCGGTATCGTCCACCCGAATCCAGAAGCGGTAGAGTCCGTTGCTGGGCGCGACAAAGTAGCTGCGCAACCGGGCGCCGTATCCGTTGCGGGTGGAATCGGCCAGGCCGATGTTAAAGCCGAAAACGCTGTTGTAACGGTACCAGAGGAACGAATCCGGCGTGTCGGCCAGCCAGCGCGGATCATTGGTGAGCGTGTTGAAGGAGCCGAGGTTCGGCGAGGCCGTGGAAAAGCCGCCGAAATAATCGACCAGCACGGGCGTGGCCGGAGCAACACCCGAGGGATACTCGAGCGAGCCGGCTTGCACGACCGTAGCTGCTCCCGGAGTGCCGGTGGTGCCTTGCGGCTGCACCGCCAGAGCGAAGCCGTCGCCGCCGCCGCCTTCCTTGAATCGGGCTTCCAGGTAATAACGCTGCCCGCCAACGAGCGGCACGTTCTGGATCAACTGATCCGCCGCCGTGCCGTAGTTCGCATTGGCGCCATTGCGCTGAATCAGCAAAACCG
>CAZCUL010000056.1:0-9105 GCA_964501475.1 uncultured Verrucomicrobiota bacterium
AATGGACGGTCCTCGAAATCGCGGACCTGGTGAAACAATTGGAAGAGAAGTGGGGCGTGACGGCTGCCGCGCCGGTGATGGCGGCCGCTCCCGCAGGCGGCGCTGCCGCTGGCGGAGCTCCCGTCGCTGCTGAAGCGCAAACCATGTTTGACGTGATCCTGGCTTCGCTTCCGGCGGACAAGAAGATCGCGGTCATCAAGGCCGTGCGCGAGGTGAAGGCGGGATTGGGACTGGCCGAAGCCAAAGCGCTGGTGGAAGGCGCTCCCAAGCCGGTGCTGGAAGGAGCTACCAAGGCGGATGCGGAAGCCGCCAAAAAGAAGCTCGAGGAAGCCGGCGCCAAAGTGGAAATGAAATAAGGTTCGACATTTTCCGCCCGGGGCGATGGGGCGGTGCCAAATCGTCCCGGCGGAACATTCATCAAGGCCCGTTTGATCTTTGGCCGCGCTGCTCCCGGGCGGGCAGTGAGGCAATTCATGTTTTGGCAGGTTTCCGGTGGGAACCCGGAGGCTTGCCTTGTGTCGCTAATAAGAAACAACCATGGCTGGCAGGTTGCCGGCCGACTGTAGGAAAGAAAATGCCATCGCGAGCACCTGAACGAATCAACTTCGGTAAAATCAAAGAGGTCATCGCCCCGCCGAACCTCATCGAATTGCAAACCAATTCGTACGCCGAGTTTCTGCAGATCGAAGTTGCGCCCACCCGGCGCAAGAACGTGGGCCTGCAAGCCGTATTTAAAGAGGTCTTTCCCATCGAAAGCTACGACGGGAAATGCGTGCTCGATTATCACAGCTACGAGATCGGTGAGCCGAAACAGAACTGGCTCGAATGCCTCCGCGAAGGCATCACCTACGGCGCGCCCCTTTACGTGACTTTCCTGCTCAAGGAGGAAAGGGGCACCAAGGAAGAGAAAGTTTTCATGGGCGAACTGCCGCTCATGACGCCCCAGGGCACATTCGTCATCAACGGCGCCGAACGCGTCATCGTCAGCCAGCTGCACCGCTCCCCCGGCCTGGCCTTCGAGGCCACGCAGCATCCCAACGGCAAGCTGCTCCATTCCTTCCGCATCATTCCCGACCGCGGTTCCTGGTATGAAGCGCAGTTCGACACCAGCGACCTGCTTTACGTTTACCTGGACCGCAAGAAACGCCGCCGCAAGTTTCTCACCACGACCTTCTTCCGCGCGTTGACTTTTCTCGATGGCAAGGGCGAGGGATCGGACGCGGATATCCTCAAGCTTTTCTACGACATCGAGGAATACACCGTTCGCGAGGCCGAGAAACTCGAGGACATTCAGAACAAGGTGCTGATCGATGACGCGGCGGACGAAGACAAGGGCATCGTGGTGGCCCGCGCCTTCGAGCCCCTCTCCAAAGCGGTCGTCAAACAGATCGCCGAGCTCGGCATCAACAAAATCCGGGTGGTGGACACCACCATCGACGACGGGATCATCATCAAGTGCATGAAGAAGGATCCCACCAAGAACGAGGAGGAGGCGCTCAAGGATATTTACCGCCGTTTGCGGCCGGGGGATCCGCCCACCGCCGCCAATGCGCGGGCGCTGATTAAACGGCTCTTCTTTGATTCGAAGCGTTATGACCTCGGGCGTGTGGGCCGTTACAAGATCAACCAGAAACTCGGATTCAAGGACGACAACGCCTCTCGCATTCTGGTCAAAGAGGACCTGGTGGTGGCTACGAAATACCTGCTGCGCCTGAAAAAAGGCGAGGGCAGTTTGGACGATATCGATCACCTCGGCAGCCGCCGCGTCCGGACTGTCGGCGAACTGCTGGCCAACCAATGCCGCGTCGGTCTGGCCCGGACGGAACGCCTGGTCAAGGAACGAATGACCCTTTTCGATCAGGGTTTGGAAGCGATGACCCCGCAAAAGCTCATCAACCCGAAGGCGCTTTCGGCGGTCATCCGCGATTTCTTCGGCCGCAGCCAGCTTTCGCAATTCATGGACCAGATTAATCCTCTGGCCGAACTAACGCACAAGCGCCGCTTGTCCGCGCTGGGGCCGGGCGGGCTTTCCCGGGACCGCGCCGGTTTCGAAGTGCGCGACGTGCACCCGTCCCATTACGGCCGCATTTGCCCGGTGGAAACCCCGGAAGGGCCGAACATTGGTTTGATCGCCTCTCTGGCCACGTTTTCACGCGTGAATGATTTCGGATTTCTGGAGACGCCTTACCGCAAAGTCGAGAACGGCCGTGTCACCAGCCATATCGATTACCTGACTGCCGACCGGGAAGAGCAGTTTGTCATTGCGCAAGCGAACTCGGCCGTGGATGACCGGGGTCATTTCACGGGGGGCAAGGTAACCTGCCGAGCCAAGGGCGACTTTCTCGATGTCGAGCCCGGACGGGTGGATTACATGGACGTTTCGCCCAAACAGCTCGTCTCGGTCGCGGCCAGCCTGATCCCGTTCCTCGAGCACGACGACGCCAACCGGGCCTTGATGGGTTCGAACATGCAACGCCAGGCTGTGCCGTTGTTGGTCACGGAAGCGCCCCTGGTCGCGACCGGATTGGAGGAGCGAGTGGCCCGGGATTCGCGCGCCGTGCTGGTGTCCGAGGAAAACGGCAAGGTCGCCTCGGTCGTCGGCAATCAGGTTATCATTACCGCGGACGGCAAGCTGCCCGAGAGCAAGAAGAAGATACGGCACGATCCCGGCAGCGGGATTTACGTTTATCCTATCCGGAAATTCATGCGCTCGAACGCCGCCACCTGCATCAACCAGAAAATCCTGGTCCACAAAGGTGATACGGTCCGCAAAGGGCAGGTCATTGCCGACGGACCTTGCACGGCCGGTGGCGAACTTGCGCTCGGCCGGAACGTGCTCGTGGCTTTCATGCCCTGGAACGGCTACAACTTCGAGGACGCCATCCTCATCAGCGACCGCATCGTCAAGGAAGACGTTTTTACCTCGATTCACATCGAGGAGTTCGAGGCCAGCGCCCGCGATACCAAGCTCGGCCCGGAGGAAATCACCCGGGACATTCCGAACCTGGGCGATGAAGCCCTCAAGAATCTCGGGCCCGACGGCGTCATCCGCATTGGGGCGGAAGTCAAGCCGGGCGACATTCTGGTGGGCAAGATTACACCGAAAAGCGAAACAGAGTTGGCTCCGGAAGAGCGGCTCCTGCGCGCGATCTTCGGTGAAAAGGCCGCCGATGTGAAGGACACCTCGCTCAAGGTTCCGTCCGGCACCTACGGCATCGTCATGGATGTCAAGGTCTCGTCCAAGAAGGAGCGCGATACCGACAAGGACCGCGTGGCGCCCGCTGAAGGGAAGAAAGCCGCGAAACAAATCCAGGAGGAGCATCGGGTCAAGACCGATGAACTGCGCGAGCAGCTTACCGAAGCGCTCAGCAATATTCTTCTGGGCGAGAAAATTCCGCTCGATGTGGTCAATTCCGAGACCGGCGAGATCATCATTCCGGCCAATCGCAAGATCACCAAGACGCTCCTGCGCAAACTGGCCGGTGTTTATGACCGGATCGAAATCGATCCCTCGCCCATTCGGAACAAGATCAACGAGATCATTGGCATCTTCAGAAAGAAATTCGAAGACTTGCAGATGCAGTACGACGAGGAAGTCGAGCGCGCCGAGTCCGGCGACGAAATCGACGTTGGCATCATCAAGTCGGTCAAGGTTTACATCGCCTCGAAGCGCAAGCTTTCCGTCGGAGACAAGATGGCTGGACGGCACGGCAACAAGGGCGTGGTGGCCAAGATTGTTCCGGAGGAGGATATGCCTTTTGTCGATGACGGCACGCCTGTCGATATCGTGCTGAATCCGCTGGGCGTGCCCTCGCGCATGAACGTCGGTCAGGTGTTGGAAACCCACCTGGGCTGGGCCGCCCGGCTGATCGGATTGAAGTTCGCCACCCCGGTTTTCGACGGCATCAAGGAAAAGGAGATCCGGGGTTACCTGAAGAAGGCCACTTTGCCCGAGCATGGCAAGACGCGCCTCTTCGACGGCCGCACCGGCGAGCCGTTCGATCAGGAAGTAGTGGTGGGTTTCATCTATATGATGAAGCTCGGCCATCTGGTGGCGGATAAGATCCACGCCCGGGCCGTTGGCCCCTACTCACTGGTTACGCAGCAGCCGCTTGGCGGCAAGGCCCAATATGGCGGGCAGCGGTTTGGCGAGATGGAAGTTTGGGCCATGGAAGCCTACGGCGCCGCCTACACATTGCAGGAGCTGCTCACCGTCAAGTCGGACGATGTCCAGGGCCGCACGCGCATTTACGAGAGCATCGTCAAAGGCGACAATTGCCTCGAAGCCGGCGTTCCGGAATCGTTCAACGTCCTCGTCAAGGAAATGCAGTCGCTCGGGCTGGACGTGAAAGTGGGTTACACGAATCCGCTCGATCAACCCGCCCAGCCTCCATCACTGGCAAACCTCGGATAAATGGTTCATTTGCGGTCAATCCGCCTATCGAGAACAAAGTATGAGCACTAGCAGTAGAGAATCCGCCCGCGAGTTGCTCGGTCTGGATAAAGTTAACCAGGTCGATTACGTCGCCATCTCCATCGCGTCGCCCGACGCCATCAAGTCGTGGTCCAAGGGGGAGGTCAAGAACCCCGAGACCATCAATTACCGCACCTTCAAGCCCGAAAAAGGCGGCTTGTTCTGCGAACGCATTTTCGGTCCGGTCAAGGACTGGGAATGTTCCTGCGGCAAATACAAACGCATCAAACATCGGGGGGTCGTTTGTGATCGTTGCGGCGTGGAAGTGACTCTGGCGCGGGTGCGCCGCGAGCGCATGGGGCACATCGAGCTGGCCGTTCCCGTTTCGCACATTTGGTTCTTCAAATGCATGCCCTCCCGCATTGGCCTGGTTCTCGACATGACCGCTCGCAACCTCGAGCGTGTGATTTACTATGAGGATTACATGGTGATTGACCCGGGCTCGACTCCGCTCAAGCAGCACCAGCTCCTCAGCGAACACGAGTATCGGGAAGCCCGCGAAACCTACGGGCAGGACGCGTTTGTGGCCAAGATGGGTGCGGAAGGGGTGCGCGAAGGTCTGGCCAAGGTGGACCTGCAAAAGCAGATTGATCTGCTGCAGCAGGCCATGACCGAGACCAAGAGCAAACAAATCCGCAAGAAAATCGCCAAACGGATCAAGCTCCTTCAGGCCTTTCTCGCCCACAAGGTCCGTCCCGAATGGATGATTTTGACGGTGTTGCCGGTCATTCCGCCGGACTTGCGTCCGCTCGTGCCGCTGGAAGGCGGCCGATTTGCCACCTCCGACCTGAACGACCTGTATCGGCGCGTCATCAACCGAAACAACCGGCTCAAGAACCTCCTCCAGCTCAAGACGCCCGAAGTCATTATTCGGAACGAGAAGCGCATGTTGCAGGAAGCGGTGGACGCGCTCTTCGACAACGGCCGTCATGGCCGTGCTGTCACCGGCGCTGGCAACCGCGCCCTCAAGTCGCTTTCCGACATGCTCAAGGGAAAGAGCGGCCGTTTCCGGCAAAACCTCCTCGGCAAACGCGTCGATTACTCCGGCCGTTCCGTCATCGTCATTGGTCCGGAACTGAAACTCCATCAATGCGGTCTGCCCAAGAAGATGGCGCTGGTGCTTTTCGAGCCGTTCATCATCCGGCGCCTCAAAGAGATGGGTTACGTCCACACGGTGCGCTCGGCCAAGAAGATGATCGAACGCCAATCGCCGGAAGTCTGGGATATTCTGGAGGAAGTGACCAAGGGACACCCGGTCCTTCTGAACCGCGCGCCCACGCTCCACCGGTTGTCTATTCAGGCCTTCGAGCCGCTTTTGATCGAGGGCGAAGCCATTCGCATTCATCCCCTGGTCTGCACTGCCTACAATGCGGACTTCGACGGCGACCAGATGGCGGTCCATGTGCCGCTCTCGGTTGAGTCGCAGTTGGAGGCCCGGCTGCTGATGATGGCGCCCAACAATATCTTCAGCCCCTCGAGCGGCAAACCGATCATGACGCCCACTCAGGACATCACCCTCGGTTGTTATTATCTGACAGCCGAGCCGCGCACTTCCCTCAAGAAAGACGAGAAGCCGATGCTTTTCGGATCGAAACGGGAAGTGCTTTTCGCCTATGCGGACGGCGCGCTCAAAACCCATGACCGCGTCCGACTTCTCAATCCGGATCACGGCCGGAAAACCATCTATGGCGATTCGGAAAAGAAGGTCATCGAAACCACTGTGGGACGGGTCACTTTCAGCGAAATCTGGCCTGGAGAGCTGGGCTTTCCCAACCGCGCCATGGGTAAAAACCACCTCGGCGATCTCATCTGGAACTGCTACAAGGTCTGCGGCCACGAACAAACCGTCGTCGCCCTGGATCAGCTCAAGGAACTGGGATTCAGCGAAGCCACCCGCTCGGGATGTTCCATCGGGATCGACGACATGATCATTCCCAAGTAAAAGACCCAGGAAATCGAAGCGGCTCAAAAGCAGATCACGGAGGTGGAAAAACAATACCGCAAAGGCGTCATTACTCCGGGCGAGCGCTATAACAAAATCATCGATATCTGGACCCATTGCACCGACCAGATTTCAAACGTCATGTTCAAGACCCTGGAAAGCAACCAGGGGAAACGGGAATACAATCCGGTTTATCTGATGGTCGATTCCGGCGCCCGCGGCAACCGCCAGCAGGTCCGCCAGCTCGCCGGCGTGCGCGGCCTGATGGCCAAACCCTCCGGAGACATCATCGAGAAACCGATCCTCTCCAACTTTCGCGAAGGATTGACCGTGCTGGAATATTTCATTTCCACCCACGGCGCCCGGAAAGGTCTTGCCGATACCGCCTTGAAGACGGCCGATTCCGGTTATATGACCCGGAAGCTGGTGGACGTGGCTCAGGATGTCATCATTCAGGAGGCGGATTGCGGAACCAGCAATGGCATCTGGGTCCAGGCGATCTACGAAGGCGAAGACGAAGTCGTCAAACTGAGCGAGCGAATCGTCGGACGCTATTCCTGCGATGACGTCCACGACCCGCGCAGCCCGAAATCGGTCCTGATCAAAGCCAATGAGGATATTGATGAGAGCAAGGCCAGGGAAACCGAGAACTCCGGCGTGGAGAAGGTGAAGATTCGCTCGGTCCTGACTTGCGAGAGCAAATATGGAGTCTGCATTTCCTGTTACGGACGAAATCTCGCCACCGGGCAGAAGGTCAAGCTGGGCGAGGCGGCGGGCATCATCGCCGCGCAATCCATCGGCGAGCCGGGTACGCAGCTCACCATGCGAACGTTCCATATCGGCGGCGTGGCAGCGGGCACTTTCAAGCAGCCCGTCATCAAACCCAAACACGAGGGTGTCGTGCGTTATAACGAACTGCGTTACGTCGAATTGGAGGACGGCAACAACATCGTCCTGAACAAGAACGGCTCCATTTCGGTGTTGGCTGAGGATGGCCGCGAACTGGAAACCCACAATGTTGTGGTCGGCGCCGTTGTGGCCGTGGCTGACAAAGGCCGCGTCAAGAAGGGCGACACCCTCGTTCAGTGGGACCCCTATAACGTTCCCATCATCTCGGAAAAGGCCGGCCGGGTGAAGTTTCACGACATCATCGAAGGCGTGACGATGAAACAGGAGATGGACCAGGCCACCGGCCAGGAAGCCATTCTTATCATCGAACACAAGGAAGATTTGCACCCGCAAATCATCATCATGGACGACAGGGGCGAAGCACTGGCCAACTACGCCATTCCTTCAGGCGCACACATCGTCGTGAACGGGAACGACCGGATCGTGGCCGGAACTCTCATGGCGAAAACACCGCGTAAGACTGCCAAAACCAAGGACATTACCGGCGGTCTGCCCCGGGTGGCCGAGCTGTTCGAGGCCCGCCGCCCGAAGGATGCGGCCGAGATTTCCAAGATCGACGGCATCGTGGACTTCGGGCCAAGCGTCCGGGGCAAACGTTGCGTTGTAATCAAGGACCAGCAAACCAGCGTCGAGGAGGAGCACCTCATCCCGATTGGGAAACACGTCATCGTCTTTAAAGGCGACTACGTGAAAAAGGGCCAGCAATTGACCGAAGGGCCGATCGATCCGCATGAGATCCTCGAAATCTGCGGTCCGCAAGAACTCCAGGAACATCTGGTCAACGAGGTGCAGGAGGTCTATCGCCTCCAGGGCGTGACCATCAACGACAAACACATCGAGATCATTGTCCGGCAGATGCTCCGCAAGGTGCGGATCACTGAACCGGGGGATACCATGTTCCTTTGGGGCGAACAGATCGACAAGATCGAGTTCGAGACAGAGAACGAGCGCGTCGATAAAATGGGCGGCAAACCATCCGAGGCCCAGCCGGTTTTGCTCGGAATCACCAAGGCATCGCTGGAGACGGAAAGCTTCCTGAGCGCGGCCTCTTTCCAGGACACCACGCGTGTGCTGACCGAGGCGGCCACGATCTCTCGCGTCGATTACCTGCGCGGATTCAAAGAAAACGTCATCATGGGGCACATCATCCCCGCTGGAACCGGCTTCAACCACCACCGCAAAGTCCGGCTCAAACCGCTGGTGGAAATCGAAGAAGCGCTCGAGCCGGAGACGCCTGGTTTAACCGACCATCCGCTCGTCGGTTAAGTTCAATTCCACACACACGGCGGGCAGCCCGAAAAAGCTCGGGCTGCCCGTTTGTTTTTTGCTCTGCGCTGGAAAGCCGGTTCAGGGATGGCGCCCCGGGGGACGCCGACCGCTTCAAAGGAGATGCGCGCGCGGTCAGTTTTTGCCTTCGGAAAAGCTTGGCCAGCGGCGCGTTTTCCTGTTTCTCTTGTCGGGTCGAACGAAGCCAAACCAATTCTGCTCTAACATGAAAACGAACGCCGAGACCCTTTCCGGAATCGCCAACCAATTGCGAATTCATTCCATTAACGCCACCACCGCCGCCGGCAGCGGTCATCCCAGTTCATGCGCCTCGGCGGCAGACCTGGTCGCCGCGCTTTTCTTTGGGCACATGCGTTACGATCCCAAAAATCCACGCTCGGCCAACAACGACCGCTTCATTCTTTCCAAAGGCCATGCCGCCCCGGTCCTCTACGCCGCCTGGGCCGAAAATGGCCTGATCCCGCCCGGCGAGCTCGTCAAGTTGCGCGTCCTC
>CAZCUL010000057.1:0-10470 GCA_964501475.1 uncultured Verrucomicrobiota bacterium
AAAAGTTTCCCTCTCCAGTACATCAACTGGCGAACTCCATCGAACAATGTGTTCCACGTTACAGAGGAATTCGATGTGGAACGGACGGGCTGCAAAGAAACATGCCGGCCTGATATTGTACTGTTTGTAAATGGCATTCCCTTGGCGGTGATCGAATGCAAGCGACCCGACATCAAGGCACCGCTCGATGAGGCCGTGTCACAGAACATCCGGAACCAAGCTGAAGATTACATCCCGAAACTGTTCACGTATGCGCAGTTGCTCATGGGAGTTACCAAGAACGAAGCAGCGTACGGCACGACGGCCACAGCCAAAACGTTTTGGGCGCGGTGGCGTGAACTGACGGACAGCACGGAAAAGGATGTCACGCCTGAGGTTTCTCCGTTGGTGAACAGGCCGTTGCCGCGGGCCGCAAAGGAGAAGCTTTTTGCGGAACGGTTCCGTTACGTGCGCGATTACTTTGATGAATTGGAAGTCGATGGGCGCCAGGTATCCGAGCAGGACAAAGGGTTGTACTGCTTGTGTCGGCCGGAGCGGCTGATCGAACTCGCATTCCGATTCATCGTTTTTGATGGCGGTGAAAAGAAGATCGCCCGCTACCAGCAGTACTTCACAGTAAAGAATATCGTTGAGCGGGTGCGAGAGATTGGACCTACTGAGCACCGAGCGGGCGGCGTGGTCTGGCACACGCAAGGTTCTGGCAAATCACTTACAATGGTGATGCTGGCAAAAGCGTTGGCGCTGGAACCAAGCATCCCAAATCCGATGCTTGTTCTCGTCACAGACCGCATCGATCTCGATGATCAAATTTGGAGAACATTTCATCAATGCGGCCGTGAGCCGGTGAAAGCTGAGACCGGCAAGCATCTCTCGAAGTTGATCAATGATGGGAAGGAGAACGTTATCACTGCCGTGCTCGACAAATTTGATGCATCGGTGAAATCAGCAGAATTCAAAAACGACTCACCGAATATCTTCGTCCTCGTCGATGAGAGTCATCGCAGCGTTTACGGCGAAGACGCTGCAAAAATGGAGAAGGTGTTGCCGAATGCGTGCTTCATCGGATTTACCGGCACGCCGCTGATGCAGCAGGAGAAAAACACTTCACGGAAATTCGGCGGAATCATTCAGCCGACGTACACGATTGATCAGGCGGTGCGGGATAAAGCGGTCGTTCCGCTGCTGTATGAAGGCAGGCTGGTGCTTCAGGAAGTGGACAAGGCAGCAATTGATCGATGGTTCGCCGTGGTCACGAAAGGATTAAGCGACGCACAGCGCGCAGATCTGAAAAAGAAATTCGCCACGCGAGACCAACTCAATAAAGCCGATCGGAAAATCTTCGAGGCGGCTTTCGACATCAGCGAGCATTACAGCCAGAACTGGCAGGGCACAGGTTTCAAAGCACAGCTCGCGGCGCCGTCCAAAGCTGCGGCGCTGCTCTACAAAAAGTATCTGGATGAATTCGGCAAGGTCACATCGGAAGTCGTGATCTCGGCGCCGGACACGCGAGAGGACAACGAGGACGTAGATGAAGTGGACAAGGAAGAGGTCCGCGCGTTCTGGAAAACAATGATGGGCAAGTATGGGACGGAAAAGGAGTACAACAAGCAGGTCATCAACGCTTTCAAATTCGCGTCGGAACCCGAAATCCTCATCGTTGTCAGCAAACTACTCACCGGCTTCGATGCGCCGCTGAACACCGTATTGTATCTGTGCCGCAAATTGGAAAAGCACAATTTGCTTCAGGCGATTGCGCGCGTGAATCGCCTCTCTGAAGGCAAGGACTTCGGTTACATCCTCGATTATTACGGCGTGCTGCAGCAGCTCGGAGAGGCGATGGACATTTATGCGGCGCTCCCGGATTTCGCGCGTGAAGAATTGGCCGGCACAGTGACGGACGTTGCTGAAGTAGTAGCGACGCTGCCACAGCGACATTCCAATGTATGGGACATTTTCAAAACGATCAGGAACAGGCGCGACGAAGAAGAGTACGAGCAATTGCTGGCCGACGATGAGCTGCGGCAGCGGTTTTATGAAAGACTGTCTGCATTCCACCGCACGTTAAGCGTGGCGCTTTCCACAATGGAGTTTCTTCGGGACACGCCGGAAGCAAAGCAAGAGCAGTACAAAAAGGACGCTGCATTTTTCCTGAAGTTGCGAGTCTCCGTGAAGCGACGTTACGCCGAAGAGATCGATTTCAAAGAGTACGAGGCGCGAGTGAAGAAATTGATCGACGCGCATGTGAAAGCTGACGGCGTGGAGCAGATCACTGAATTGGTCAACATTTTCGACCGAGAGAAGTTTCAGGCTGAAGTGGATCGGCTTGCGACGACAGCGTCGAAGGCTGATACCATCGCGCATCGAACGCAGCGAACGATTACTGAGAAAATGGACGAAGACCCGGTCTTCTACCGCCGCTTCTCGAAGGTTTTGCAGGACGCAATCGATGATTATCGGATGCAGCGGATCAACGATGCGCAGTATCTACAGCGCGTAACGGAAGTCGAACACGCCGTCCTCACTCGAACAGGTGATAAGCTGCCGCCGATGCTTGAGAAACGCGATGAAGCCAAAGCTTTTTACGGCGTGACGAATGAAGTACTGAGCAGACTGGAATTGAAGGAAGATGCGACACCCTATGTCGCGGCGAAAGTGGCGCTCGGCATCGACGATGTGGTTCGCAGCAACCTGGTGCGCGACTGGATCGCAAACCTCGACGTGCAGAATAAAATGCGGAACGAAATCGATGACTTGCTCTTCGATCTTCGCGCTCAGGAAAAAGTGCCTCTTTCGACTGAAGACATGGATTCGATCGTCGAGCGCAGCATTGAAATCGCAAAGCACCGTTACACCCGATGATCGCGTCTGCATGACGGCTGCTCTTCATGAGATTGTAGTGGGAAAGGACCGGATTGTATTCCAGCTTCGTCGTTCCTCCCGGAAGACTTTAAGCATGACCGTCCGGCCCGATGCGTCTGTGGTCGTGACTGCACCGCGGCGTGCGAAGCTTGATGAAATCAAGCAGCGCGTGCGGCGACGTGGCGTGTGGATTCGTCGGCAACAGATGTTCTTTGGTGGTTTTCTGCCGCAGATGCCGCCGCGGCGTTATCTGAGTGGTGAGACGCACCGATACCTCGGACGGCAGTACCGGCTGAAGGTGAGTGTTGGTGCGCCGGAGGACGTGACAATGCGTGGCGGTTATCTGCACGTGCGAACGCGGCGAACAACACAAGAACGAATCAAGCGTTTAGTTGATCGTTGGTTCGGGGAGCGTGCGCTTGCGGCCTTTGGTCGTAGCTTCAATGCCCGGCTTAAAGCTTTGAACGGAACGATCGGCAGCACGCCGTGCTTGCGACTACGCCGAATGGCGAGGCGCTGGGGAAGTTGCACAACCCGAGGCGATATTTACCTGAATCCCGAACTGATTCGTGCGCCGCGGTCCTGCATTGATTACGTTGTCACACACGAGTTCTGTCACTTGGCGCATCCGAATCATGGTCGCGCATTCTACGAACTGTTGCGGCGATTGATGCCCGATTGGGAAACACGAAAGGAGCGGCTGGAGCGGATGCTCGCAAGCTGATTTCGAAAAACTGAACCCGTGTTAATGATGATAAATTTCCATGCTGAACTACAGGCGTACGAATCGCAAAAAGTAAGTTTGTCAGATGCGGTCCGTGACGGGCTGTACGCTAAACGTGAGGCCAATCGCAATCGCCTGAGGGAGAACTTACCCAAGCGAATAAAGATTAAAGGCTTTATTGCTCAGGGTTCGATGGCGATTCGAACAACCATCCAAGAGACGGATCAGGATTATGACATTGATGATGGCTTAGTTTTCGACGCGGAGAGTCTGACCGGGTATTTACTTGGGCATTTTGCCAATGTTTGCTGAGGAAGTAAGGGAGATGGTTGCAGAGGCTCTGCAGGACAAAAAGTTCAGTAAACAACCTGAAATCTTCGGGAATTGCATTCGCGTATTTTACGCCGAAGGATATCACGTTGATGTACCCGCATTTCGCGTGCTCAATGCCGGCACTGAAGACGAACGACAAGAGTTAGCCGGTAAAGACGGCTGGCGGGCCTCAGACCTGGCCTCAGACCCTACCGGGATCAACACATGGTTCGAAACGCGCGTCCACAGACTGAACAGGCTTCAGGAGGGCGCCGGAAGCCAATTTCGGCGCATGATACGATTGCTTAAGAGGTTCGCCCGAGTTCGGAGTAAGAAGTCGAAAATGCCAAACGGACTAAAGCTCATCATGCTAGCAGATGAATGTTTTGAGCGTTCAGCGGATAGAGACGACAAAGCGTTTTTATTTCCTTTTGGAGAAGTTGGACGAGCGGCTCAAAGCGAATCTTGTGGTCCACAATCGTGCCCAAAAGCAATTGTCACCGATCACTTGAAAATCACCCACCCCGGGTCGAATCAAAATCACCCACCCTGGTCGGCTGTTTGAATCATTTTTTGCTGGTCTCGATCAAGTTCAATTCACTGCGAAGCCTTTTTTTAATCCCGTCCGTTCCGGTCATCACCAAAACTTCCGTTTTTCCCGGCGGTCGAAATGGTGGGTGATTTTGCTTTCGGCTGCTTTGCGCCTCTTACCCCTTGGGGAAACTTGCTAAGAAATGGCTCTGCCAAACAGACGCCAAGGAGGTGGGGCATTCTCTCGCGCGAGCCGTGGGGCAGCCGACGAGGCACGAGGAGGCTGCGGCTCGTGCGCTTACGAAAACGGAAAATGATCCCGGCATGATTCAATTGCGCCAGTCCGTAGCGGAAGCCCGAAAGAAGATGAGCACGCTCTGGGATGAGAAGTGCACCCGAACGCAGGCGCAGGAAATCTGGGAGTGGATGTTCCAAACGGAAGGTTTCTTCAAAGTATGAAGTCGCTTTGTTGGTGGCGGATGCTGGCAAGCTAAACACCGAACACTTCTTCGACCAAAGTAGCGATGGCTTGGGAATCAATACCGCCGTCGATTTGATCGCGAGTGACGATAGCGTCTTTTTGTTTCGCCGCCTTCCTCACGCGGACGGATGTCATGCGTCGGACCCAGCCCGTATTTGTCCGACCTCCTGTGGCAGGCTCGTGCGCATGAATGAACAAATCGAAAGCAGAAATTTGAAATCAGAAACCAGAAATCATCGCGCGAAGATCCAATGTGAGCAAACGAACGTGCGATGTGTATTCGCGGGCGCTGCTTGCGCGCATGATGCGGATTCATCAAATGGTCCAAGGCGGCACATTTCCGAATTGCAGCACGCCGGCGCGGAGTTCGAGGTTGTGCCGCGCACCATCCAAGGGATATCGATTCGAAGGAGCGGATGAAGCTGGCGACTGCCTTCGATGCGAAGCACAACGGTTACTGCTACACGCAGCCGGTGGAGCATCTTCCCGCGATTAACGGATGCGTTTCCACCACGAAAACCATTTCGCAACCGAGCCGTCCGGTTCTAATGGCGGGAGGATCACGCGCCGAAAGCCGCGTTCACAGTGGACAAGCACGCACTCGTGATCGCGAAGGTTGCGGAGCTTAGGAGGTTTAATCTTGTGTTCCTCGGTTTCGTTGTAGTTCACGTTGCGCCTGCCCGCGCTGAATCCCCACGAACGTTTGACGACGCGCTTCTTCCCCAGGAAATCGGCGGTTTGGACGGCATCGGCTTCATCGGCAGCGCGGAAGACCATTCGATTGCGAAGGTTTAGCGTGAGCACTTTGGATTTGTCGTTACCCAGCGGTGGCACAAATGAAGTGGTGCTTTGTGCGGCGGCGACGATGGTCGCGCCCGCCTCACGGATTACGTCCACGCAGTTGTAATCACTCGTGCCGTCCTCGCTGGCGGTCATGAACCGCTGTGCTTCGTCGGCCCAGAGGATCAGGACGTTGTCCTTCGCGCGTTCAGATTTCGATTTATCGAAACGGCGGAGCGCATGGTTGTAATAGAGCAGCTTCAGGAATGTGTTCACGTAGCGGCGTTCGGTCTGAAACTTCTGCGGCATCGTGGTCAGGATGATTCTGCCCCGGTCAATTGAGGCGAAGTCGAAGGTGCTCTCACCGGTGCAGAACACCTCCGCGACCTCGGGCGTCAGAAAGTACTGCAAGTAGTTGCCAATGGTTTCGCGAACGCCGCCGGATTGCTCGTCGGGTTGGTTCAGAAAGCGATGGGCGAAGTGGGCATACACAGCCTCGCGCCGCGGCGTTTCGAGCAGCGTTTCAAGGTTCTCCATTTCCTCTTCGAGCAAATCGCGGTCGGACAGAAGCTCGAATGCTCCCACCAGCGTCACTGGTCGGCTCAACTCGTAGAGCAATTCGAGCGCATGGGCGATGTGGGTTTGCGCCTGGGTTTTGAAAAAGCCCTTATCTCCGCCCTGGCCGAGGCTTGTGGCAGTGTCCACAACGAACTTCGCGTAAGTCGTAAAGGGAATGCTACGGTCGCCAGTCAGGTTGTAATGGTGGAACGGTGTCCACTGCGCGTCTGTGTCGCTGGAGCGGATTTGCAGGTGAACCAGGTCGCCGTCGCGGCCGTAGTGCTTCGCCATCGCCGCCAGCGTTTCCCAATAGACGCCCTTTTCATCAATGCACAGTCCGCCCCATGTCGGCTCGTTCTGGAAAACCTGGTGGGCGAGTTGATTGATCCCGGAACTGGTCTTGCCAGAACCGGTATCCCCGGTAATGAGCCAGCCGCGACAAAACTGAGTGCGCTTCCAAGTCAAACCGCCGAGTCGCGCCACGTAGCTCTTGCGGTTGCAGGGAACGAACAGCAGAAAGAGTGCAATGAGCGCCAGCAGAATGCCGCCGACAATGAAGACGCATTCTGGATACCTCAGTCCGAAAATGAGGTCCGGCGGCATGATCGGGCCGAACGGAATGAGTTTGAGTTTCATGGCCAAGCCCTCCCGATGAGATAACCAGCCAAGCCTCCTGCGATGGTGGCGAAGATCGCGGCCGCGCGAGTAATTCGGGTAGCACGGTGGTTCTGCGGCTGGTTTCGCAACATTTCGATCAATGCCACAGACTGTCCTTGAAATGTCCGCGCGGCCTCGGCGAGTTTCGCGATGTCCGCGCGGAATATCTCGAAGGACGGGATCTCGCGCCGACGGATCTCGTCCCAATGCCGCTGGTGGATTCGGAACAACTCGACGAGGAGCATCACCGCGTCGTCTTCTCGCAGCCGATGTTTATCGCGCCACTCGGCGATGGCCTCGTCGAACTCTTCGTCGAAGTTGGGCTGTTCGGGGTTCGGCATTGGTTTATTTGTTGGGGAGTAACAGATCCGCGACGGATTCGATCTCGGCGTAGAGCTTGCGCTGCCACGTTTGGAGACGTTGGCGGTCGAGCAGACTGAAGCCGGGGTGTTTGGCGGCAGCCGAAATGGTCAAGTTCTCGGCGTTCAACGCTTCAACCAGCCAATCCTGCATTCGCAACATCGCAATTTCGCGGCAGCCGAGCTTGTTGGTGAGCTGCGCCCGAACTTCGGATGACTCGAACAACGCGAAGCTGTCGCTGTGCGCGGCGTTGCGAATCACTACGTAACTGCATTGCTTGCCGAACTGGTCGGCCAGTCGCTGAATCTGGTCCACGCTGTCCGATTCGTGGTTCACCGGCATGACGAGCGTGAGCGTCGCGCCCATCGCGGTCAGCACTGCGGGCAGGTCAATCTCGGTGAAGTAATCAATGAACAGGTCGGTGGACGCAGCGCGGCAATCCATAACGACCAGATTCGCCTTTTCCAGTGCGGCGAAGATGCCGTCGAGTTCACGGCGGTTGTCCAGGTCGAGAAATCGCGTGTCCGGGTGAAACCGCTTCAACGTCGAGTTCTCGTTGTCGGAATCAATCGCAACGTGGGCGATGCCCTTGTCCTTGAGAAACTGGACGAAATTGACGGCGAAGAAGCTTTTGCCGACGCCGCCTTTGCCATTGAGGATGAGGTCGAGCCGTTTCATGTGCTTTGAGGTTTGAGCATTCGCACCTGGGCAATGCGCGGGCCGCGCACGCGCGCCGGCTGCGCTTCATCGCCGTTGGAATTCGCAGACGGTTCGACAGGTTGGAGCGTGTCCGCTGCTTGATGCGGCGTGGCTTCATCGGTGGACACTGCGGAGACGGACGGCTTCCTTCTGCCTGGCCGTTTGCGTGGACGGACATTTTCCCCGAGTACTTGATGACAGAACATCGCGATGGCCGTTTTACTGGTCGGCAGACAATGCTGCGTCAGGAGATCGGCAATGGAGCGATACGACGCGCGCTTCTGGCGTAGTTCCGCGATGACATCCTTCGCCGGGAGCAAGTCCTGGAACTTCTGCGGCCGGCGCGGCGTGAATTCTTCGACCGCCTTGCGGACCGTAGCTGGGTCAAATGAGGACATTGGTTGAAATGATGCGGATGTGAACCGGAAAGCTTGTGGGCGGTGCAATAGCCACGGCGATGCGGAAGCAGGGACGATTCGTGGCCTGCTCGGAGTCGCGGCCGAAGTCGGTTTGAGTCGAGGCTTCGGACGTGGGCTGTGCGAAGCCTTGGCTCCTCTGCGGACTGGTTGCGTCCGCAGCCAAAGTCAGGCAGCAGCCAGTTGATACCGTGCCTTGGTCGCGGATGCCGCCTGATTGCTGGCGTGGACTGAACGCGGATGCGGACTGTTCGTGGACATGAATAGGTCGCGACTGCGACCTATTCTGTGCCTGTTCGTGTTCGCGGATGCGCCGCGTCAGTGGTCGTGAGCAATTCATATTGCCTGATTGGTTGGCGGATTCACCGCGACTGTTTCGCGGACGCAGAAACCTTAGCGAGCTAAGGAGTAAGGCTTGCCCTGTCTTAAACATGCTGTGCAACATATTGCTCCTCTCCTGTCTGAGTTCGTCTCGCCAACTTTCCAGTTGCGCCATGACGGTCTTGACGCGAGCGATCTGCTCGATGGTTTGCGCCTCGATGCGCGCGGCTGCCTCATCGCGATCTCGCGCTTCCGGCAATTGCATCAGGTTGAAGGTCGCATGATTGTCTATGCGTTCTTCGACCTTCTTCAGTACTTCGATGGCAGTGCGCACCTGGGCTGTGGTTGGAGTTCGCATAGTCAGACTTGGATGCCGTGTGAATGTCTGCGCGCTGGCAACTGCCGGTGATGTCGCTTCCGTCGTGGAATCCAGAGCGCGTGGCGGGCTTGTTCGGCGGTGACCGGATGAGCCCACGGAGATTCAAAGCCAAGTCTGCCAGCAGCCTCCTCGGCGGCCTGTTTGCTGGACGCTTCAATCACCGTGCGCAACGGATCGCCGAGCAGACGGGCATACTCCCGGTCGGTGTAATAGATGCCCCAGAGTTGATTGCCCGGACTTGGAGTCACGGTCGTGCTCATGGTCGTAGTTGAGCACACTCCGGCCAGACGATGGTGTATCACCTACACAAGATGCGCGCACAGTCCGGGTAGTGTCCGCGTGTGGTCACAGCGAAGACGCAATACAACCTCAAGAACGCGCGCGAATACTTCGAGGAACACCTGTGCGTCGGTGACTACTACGACGAAGGGCAACGCGTGGCCGGTGAATGGAGCGGGCTGGGCGCAGCGCGATTGGGATTATCCGGCAAGGTGCGTGCGGAGGATTTCCTGCGGCTGTGTGAAAACCAACATCCCAACACTGGCGAAAAGCTGACGCAGCGCCTGAACACGACACGGACTGAGGGTGAACAGAACGCGGCCAATCGGCGCATCTTCTACGACTTTACGTTTTCGCCGCCCAAATCCGTTTCCCTGGCAGCTTTTCTCGGTGAGGACCAGCGGATATTGCAAAGCCATGCGCGTGCGGTGCGGAGTGCGTTGAAGGAGTTTGAACGGTTTGCGGCTACCCGTGTGCGAGTTGGTGGCGCACGAAACGAGCGGCTCACCGGTAATTTTGTCGCCGCGCAATTTACGCATGACACCTCCCGCGCGCTTGACCCGCACTTGCACACCCATTGCATTGTGTTCAACGCAACATTTGATGCGGTGGAAAACCGTTGGAAGGCGCTTGAGAATTTCGAACTGCTACGGGCACGGAAGTTCGCTGAAAACGTCTATTACCATGAGGTGGCTCGGGAATTGAAAGGCTTCGGTTATCGGATTCGCAATCGGGCGCGGGGCGATTTCGAGATCGAGGGAGTGTCCGAGGAACTTTGTCAGCGCTTCTCCAAGCGAGACGCCGAGATTGACGCGGCGCTGACTAGATTGCTGGCGGATCACCCGGAATTGGCGGGGGCAGACATCGCAGAGTTGCGATCCCGACTGGCGACCGAGAAACGAACCCGCAAGCAGAAGGATTTGAGTCGTGATGAATTGAGGACGCTCTGGAATGCGCAACTCAGCGACAGCGAACGCGCAACCCTGCGGGAACTGTCCCGGCAACAAAGCCAGCCGACGGATAAAAGAGAACTAATCACCGTGGCTGAGGCCGTGCAATGGGCAGAGGAACACTTGTTCGACCGCAACTCGGTGGTACTGGAATGCCAAGTGTG
>CAZCUL010000058.1:0-4295 GCA_964501475.1 uncultured Verrucomicrobiota bacterium
GCCGGCGTGGAAAAGGTGCTGCCCCAATACGATAATGCAGAGACGAGCGACTGGTTGCTGACGCTCTTATGGGACCTGGGCTTCGGAATGGAAGACGGCCGGTTACTTTGGCGGCTCGAAGAAGAGGCCGGGTTCTGGCGAATCAGCGCCTATTTCGAGCTCGCCCGTGCGCGGACCATCCCAGTGGCAAACGAGACGTTCGCTTTCCGTCCGGGTGAGAAACTGCGCTTGTTTTTCTCGTATCGTCATACCCAGGGAAAATTGCGGGCTCTGTTTTCGAAGCACGGGTTCACTGTCGTGGATGATTGGCTAACCGACTCAGGCGAGGAAGGCGTGTTCTTGATTCAGAAGAAGTAAGCGGCTGCTTTCCGCGGAGGAAGGCGTCAACCCACGGGTCCATTGATCCGTTTAATAGACTCGAAGCGTTTGCAGCACCGCCTTGATTCGCGGGACTTCGTGGGTTCGAAAAAGGTCCGTCTTTCCCAAAGCAGCCAGCACCGCAAAAAAAGGTTCCGCGCAACGGACCTCCTCCCCGAAATACTCGAATGCGTGGGGCAGCGCATGGCAGACCGGAAAGCCCAGTTTCCTTAACCGAAATGTTTCGAGGAAGACTCTCATTTGGTAGCGCACGCGCGCCGCACTGTCCCGGAGATTCCGGTAGTAAAACCCGAGGCCCGGATCGATGAAGAGTTTCGTCAAGCCCGCGCGCGTGGCCGTTTCAATTTCGCGCGCGAAATGATCGTAGATGTCCCCTACAGGGTCCGCTCCAAGATCAAGGTCGCCCACCTCGCGCACATTTGGACCTTGCAGATGGCAGACTATCGCGGCCGCATCATGCGCCGCTGCCATGCGATAGACCTCCGCAGCCTGGGCCAGTCCGGTGAGGTTGATCACGTGCGCGCCTGTCTCGAGCGCCAGACGAGCGGCGCCGGCGTCATAGGTTTCCACCGAGATGAGGACTCCGGCGCCGCGAAGGGCCTTTATCACCGGGATGAGCGCGGCCGCTTGTTGGGCGCCGCTGACGCGTTCGGCCTGGGCCAGAGTGGATTCGGCACCTATATCGACAACATCCGCGCCTTGAGCCTGCAGCACGCTGCCCCGTTGAATGGCCTGTTCCACACCCGGGCAAACGCTCTCGCGGTACCAGGAATCCCGGGAGAGATTGATGACGCCCATGATGGCCGGCTGGGAATTGAATGCGAAGAAACGATGCCCAATGGCAAACTCGGCAACCTGCGCCCGGGCGGCGTCGCCATACTGCTCGGCGAGCCCGGCCAAATCTTCCAGCTTGAGCATGACAAAAAAAATGGCGCGCTCGGCGCGATTCGAACGCGCGACCCTCTGCTTAGAAGGCAGATGCTCTATCCAACTGAGCTACGAGCGCCTTAGCATTCAGACTCTAACGAGCCGCAGCAGCCGGCGCAAGCCCGGGCAAGCACCCTCCAGCACCCCGCCCCGGCTTCGGGCGGATCTCAGCTTTGAGCGCTGGTTGCGCTCCGGTTTCCCTTCTCTGTCGTGAACCTCGTGAGAGCCGACAAAGGACGCTCTGACCAAATACTGCCGGCTGAAAGTTCAGCGGGCATCCTTCGGTTCATTTAGCAAACTGAACACTTGGCGCGGCGGGAGGCTTCCTCAGAAGTTGAACCGGTCCGCGCGGATGGATTCCACTAAAAGGGTTGAGCCACTGTGGAGTTACTCCCTCGCGATTGCGCCCTTTTGCATCGACTCCACTCGCGCGGGAGTCTAAATGTGAAGCGTGAAACGATCAGACCTCATCTTCGGCTTGCAATGGATTGGAATTCTTTCGCTGGGCTTCGCCATGAATTCTTCCATGGCGGCGCCAGCGAAAGACCAGAATGCACAATTATTGTGCGTGATGACGTACAATCTGCGCTATGCAAGCCCAAACCCGCCCAATGCCTGGCCTCAGCGCCGTCCGATCATGCGGAACTGTATCCGACAAGCCGGGCCGGATTTGATCGGGACGCAGGAGGGCGTTTATTGGCAGTTGAAAGAGCTGGCGTCCGACCTCCCGGAGTATTCCTGGATTGGCCTGGGCCGGGAAGGAGGAAGCCGCGGCGAATTCATGGCCGTATTCTATCGGACCGACCGGTTCGAGCCGCTCGAGTTTGATCACTTCTGGCTATCGGATACACCGGCTGTGATCGGTTCGGCTAGCTGGGGGAACCAGGTTCGGCGGATGACGACATGGGTGAAATTCCGGGATCGGCGCACGGACCAGCAGTTCTACTTCTTCAACACCCACTTCGACCATCAAGTGCAGGTGGCCCGCGAGAAGAGCGCCGCCCTGGTTTGGGACCGGGTCGAGGCGCTGAAAACCGATTTGCCGCTGCTGCTGACCGGCGATTTCAACGCTTCCGCGGGAGCAAACAAAGCTTATGACATTCTCGTCCATCAGGATCGCTTTGCCGATACCTGGCACTCGGCCGGGGAACGCCGCGGCGAGGTAGTAGCCACCTTTAACGGTTTCAAATCGCCGGTCAAAGACGGGGCGCGCATCGACTGGATTCTGGCCCGTGGACCCGTGCGGGTCGAAGCCACGGAAATCGTCCAATGCACGGAAGAGAATCAGCATGCCAGCGACCACTTTCCGGTCGTGGCCTGGGTGCGTTTGGGAGGCAAGCCGTAAAGAGCAAACTACTTTTTCGGCTTCACTTGCAGGGTCGAGACCACCTTATGGACCCCTTCGGTGTCCAACGCGATCTTGACCGCCCTTGCCACCTGCTCCGGCGACTCAACCGTTCCCGATAAGGTCACCAACCCGGACGTCGTATCGACATTGATACTGAGGCCGGACAAGCCCGGTTCGGCAATGAGTTTGGCTTTGATCGAGCCGGTGGTTCGGGCATTGGCCGTAGCATCGGCGATGACTTCCCCTGCCCTTTTCGCCTTTTCCCGAATGACCATGCCGGTTTCGGAGAGCTCCTCCTTGATCTTCTCCGTGTCGATTTCGTCCACGGCGCTTTTGACCGACTGAGAAACCTTCTCCGCCCCCGTCTCGATATTTTGCTTTGCTGTTTCCAGATCGTTTTCAGCATTGCGATCCGTCAGCAACCAATAACCACCCGCCCCGATCAGGATGCCAAAGATAAATGCGAAAAATGCGCCTTTCATGCCGGAAGCCTAAATGCCGCCCCGCGCAAAGGCAATCGGGAAAAGGGCGCTAGTGAACAACTCGTTCCGCGGTTCGCACGCGCCACCAAAGGAGCGCGGCTCTCCTCAGCCGCAGCGCGTGGCGCTCCGACATCCACGAGTTGCTCCCGGATGAGTTCGGGGAGGAATCGACAAAGAAACTCTCCGCCCCGGCGAACGTCCGGGCCTGGTGCGGCCAGCTTTTTCCGCCGATGCCATCGGCGGTCTTGGCACGCCAGTGTGGTGTCTCGCAATTGGCTGGTGTTTCGTTGCGCCCAAAATGGTCTGGGCAAGGCGCGACGAGGAGCATCCCCGCAAGCGGGCTGTGACCGAGGAGCAACGAAGCCCCAGGCCATTTGCGGCGCAACCCTTCGGGCCGCAGTTCTTTTTGCCTCCCGCTTCGTTGCTCGCTCCTTATCCCGCGATGGCGGGACGGGTATGCGCGTCGCTCGCGCCTCGCGGGAGGTAAAAATCCCTTGCGGCGAAACACCAGCCAATTGCAAGACACCACACTAGACTGTGCCCATGCCGACCGTCTGGATAGTCTGCAAAAGTTTGCCCTCGGTCTTGATGCTCGGGGCGATGATGATCTCGGTTTCCTGAAATTGCCGTATGCTTGCCGCGCCCACGTTGCCCATGCAAGTCATGATGGCGCCCACCAGGTTTTGGGACCCGTCATCGACCGTTGCCGGGCCGTAGAGAATCTGCTCGAGCGAGCCGGTGATACCGACCTTGATGCGGGTGCCGCGCGGGAGGTTGGCGTGAGGAGTGGCCATGCCCCAATGATTGCCGTGCCCGGGCGCCTCTTCCGCACGGGCAAACGCGCTGCCCACCATCACCGCGTCCGAGCCGCAAGCGAGAGCCTTGCAGACATCGCCGCCTTTGCTCATGCCCCCATCGGTGATGATAGGAACGTATCGGCCGGTTTTTTTGAAATGGGCGTCGCGGGCCGCTGCGCAATCGACCGTGGCGGTCACCTGAGGCACGCCCAGGCCAAGCACACCGCGGCTCGTGCAGGCGGCGCCTGGCCCAACCCCGATGAGCACGCCGGCCACGCCGCATTGCATCAGTTCAAACGTGACGTTGTAGGTGACGGCATTGCCAATGATAACGGGGATCTTCAAGTGTTCGGTGAACGAGGC
>CAZCUL010000059.1:0-14950 GCA_964501475.1 uncultured Verrucomicrobiota bacterium
GGTTGGCAAAGAAGCAGCACCCCAGCGGGGTGCCAGACGGTGCACCAAAGGCGGGTGCCAGAGTTTTCTCTCCGACATGAGGTTGCGTCGCCGCAGTGCCTATTTCCTCCGCAGGCTTTGCCGGAAGCTCTCTGGCACCCCATTGGGGTGCGTACTCGTTTCCCCACAGACCGGAGATCTCCGCGTTGCTTCGACCTCCGGCTACCCTCTGGCAACCCTTCGGGTTGGTGCAAGCAAAGCGCGACACCGCTTTGGCTTGGTCGGTCGTTGCAGAAGCCGGAGCCAAAGCGCCGTCGCCGCTGCGCTCTGCCAAGCTCTGCTGGCGCACTCCAGAACGTGTTCTTCCGGTTCATGGCCTCGATTCGCTGGAGCAGGCGGGTCAGCGAGGCGAGCGGTCAACGCCATCCGCTTTTATCGCACGAGCGCCAGCGCCCGCTGACAGATCTCCTCGACCATCCCCAGCCTGCCCAAACCTTCGTAACCGCACGACAGCAAGCCCTTCTCCGGACCGGTGAATTCGACGCCGCGCGATTTGAGTGTGGCCACATTTGCCCGGGTGGCGGGGTGTTCCCACATCTTGCCGTTCATGGCCGGGGCGACGAGCACCTTCGCCTTCGGATTCAACGCCAGCGCAACGCAGGTCAGCGCGTCATCAGCAATCCCGTGAGCGAGCTTCGCCAAAATGTTTGCCGTCGCCGGAGCGATCAAAAGCAGGTCCGCTTCGTCCGCCAGCGTAATGTGGGTCGGCTTCCAGCCTTCTTCCTCGTCGTAAAGATCGGTGACCACCGGATGGCGCGACAGCGTCTTGAAGGGGAGCGACGTGACAAATCTTTGGGCGTCGCGCGTCAGGACCACGTGCACGGCGCAGCCTTCCCTGGTGAGAAGACTGGTCACATCCACGGCTTTGCAGGCTGCGATGGACCCGGTCACGCCCAGGACGACCATCGGTTTCCGGGGCGCCGCCTGCGACTGAGAATCCGCGCTCATACAATTTCTGGAAGCTGCACCCGGCTTTGCCGCATTTTTTCCGCGTCCAAAACCGCGAGCATCCGCCGCAAGTCCTCTTCCACGGTATTGCTGATGATCAAGTAGTCAAAATGCCTCCATTGCGCAATCTCCTGTCGGGCCACGCTCAGCCGTTTTTGAATGATGGTGGCCGGGTCCAATCCACGCTTGCGGAGCCGTTCTTCCAGAATAGCCAGGGTGGGGGGCGTGAGGAAGACGGTCACCAGGGCGCGTTTCAGCTCGGCATCGTTTTCGGAATGCGCGCGAATGGCAGCGGCGCCCTGCACATCCACCGTTAAAAGCACGTCGTGTCCTTGACGCAATTTGCCCAGCACTTCGGACTTCAATGTGCCGTAGCTATGACCGTAAACGGTGGCATGCTCGAGAAAGTTGCCCGCCTGGACGCGCTTGAGAAAGGTGCCGGCATCCAAAAAGAAATAATCCACCCCGTCCCGTTCGCCCGGGCGTGGCTCGCGAGTAGTGCAGGTCACTGCCCGTTTCAAGTCGGGACGCGTGCTGAGGAGTTGCTGGCAAAGCGTGGTTTTCCCGCCGCCGGACGGAGCGGAAATGACGACCAGCAACGAACTCGAAGGGGCATTAGCCATAAAACCGGAGAGGCCGAAGAGCCGGTTTCCCGGCGGGCGAGGCGGTTGAGACTGTTAAAAGATCGGCCACAGATTGGGTCGGGTCATTCCACATTCTGCGCCTGTTCCCGAAACTTCTCCAACTCCGTCTTCAGCAGCACCACATCGCGCGAGATCAAGCTGTCGTTGGCCTTGGCGCCGATGGTGTTGATTTCGCGGTTCATCTCCTGGGCCAGAAAGTCCAGGGTCCGGCCCACCGGCTCATCCTTCTTCAGGCAATCTTCGAATTGCTGGAAATGACTCTCGAGGCGGGTTAATTCCTCGGATATGTCCGATCGGTCCGCGAAATAGATCACTTCCTTGAGCACACGCTCCTCCTCGATATGGAAATCCTGCAACCCGGCATTGGTCAGCCGCTCGCGCAACTGCTGGCGGTATCGTTCCTGCACCTGCGGGGCTTGTTTGCAAATCTGCTGAACAGCCTTTCGCATGGCAGCAATGCGCTGGCAAAGGTCCTTCCGCAAATGCATCCCTTCCCGCTGCCGCATGTGGACCAGCATGGTGAGCGCTTTGCTGAGCGACTTCTCCACCGCCGGCCAAAAATCCTCCGCGTCAGCCATCTCCTCATTCGTCTGGAGAACTCCGGGCGCGCGGACGACCAGATCGAGCGGGATGGGACCGGCCAGCTTCAACTCCCTGGCCAGCCGGCCCAATTCCCGGGCGTAAACCTTGGCCAGGGCCTTGTTCAGATGAACCCGCGCCGCTTCCTTGCCGTCGGCGAGATGAAGCGACACCCGCGCCGTTAACCGCCCCCGGGCCACCCGCTGATTAATCCGGTCGCGAATCTGAGCCTCCAATACTTCCAGCTCTCGCGGCAGATTGATCGAAATCTCGCCCTGTTTCCGGTTAACTGAACTCAATTCGACGGTGACCTTGAAACCATCCCGCGAGCATTCACCCCAGCCGTAACCGGTCATCGATTTCATGCCTGTCGCACTATAAAAAAGCCTTCCCCCCTCAGGCGACTGAAAAATTCGAGACCGCAAATGCGCCTGAATGGACCGCTTTTCACCCTGATCTCAAGGCCGGCCTGCCCGGCCTTGCCGGCTGCGCCGTCTGCTATAGGCGAAGTAAATGACCAGGCCCGCCAAAAGCCAAAGGCCAAAGCGCAGCCAGGTCTTGCCCGGCAGCTCGACCATCAGGTAACCGCAGGAGAGGATGGCCGCCAGCGGCACCCACGGATACAGCGGCGTGCGAAATGGCCGCGGGCGGTCCGGCTCCGCCCGGCGTAAAACCAGAATTCCCAGCGCCACCACCACAAATGCAAAGAGGGTTCCGATATTGCAGAGCTCCACCACTTCATTGATGTTCGACATTCCGGCGAACACCGCCACCACCACTCCGGTGAGAATAGTGGTCACATACGGGGTTTGGTATCGCCGATGCACCTTTGCGGCCCACTGCGGCAGAAGCCCGTCTCGGCCCATGGCAAAGAAGATGCGTGGCTGGCCGAGTTGAAAGACAAGCAACACCGAAGTCGTCGCAAAAATCGCCCCAAAGGAGATCACCGCCGCCATCCAGTTCATTCCCCGCCCGGAGAAGGCCGTGGCTAAAGGTTCGGCCGTGCCGAGTTGGTCCCACCTCAGCAAGCCGGTGAGCACCAGCGCCACGGCCACATAGATCACAGTGCACACGACCAAACTGGCGATCATTCCAATCGGCATGTTTTTTTGCGGCTCTCGCGTTTCCTCGGCTGCCGTGGAAATGGCATCGAAGCCGATGTAGGCAAAGAATACAAGCGCTGCCGCGCCCGAAATGCCGGCAAAGCCGTGCGGAGCAAAAGGGGTCCAATTCTCCGGCTTCACATAAAAGACGCCCACCCCCAGAAAGAGCCCGATCACCGCCAGCTTCAGGACCACCATGGCAAAATTGAATCTGGCGCTTTCCCGGATGCCTCGCACCAGCAGCCAGGTGATAAAGGCAATGATCAGAAAGGCCGGCACATTGAAAATGATCGGGACACCGGCAACCCGCGGCGCTTCGTTCAACGCCTGGGCGGCGCGTTGGACGGATATTCCCAGGGAAGTCAGGTCGAGATTGGCGGCTCGCGCGTCGGCAACCTCCCGCGCCGCCTGCACGGCGGACCGGTAATCGATTCCGAGCCAGCCTGGCCAATCGAGCTGAAAGCCGCGCAATAATTCCTGAAAATAGCCCGACCAGGCAATGGCCACCGCTACGTTCCCGACCGCGTATTCCAGAATCAGGTCCCACCCAATGAGCCAGGCCGCCAGCTCGCCCAGGGTGGCATAGGCAGAGGTGTAGGCCGACCCGGCCACAGGAACCATGGAGGCAAACTCGGCATAACAAAGCGCCGCAAAACTGCAGGCCACCGCCACCATGATAAACGAGAGGACGATAGCGGGGCCGGCGCCCAGGTGATCCGCCCCGCCGGCAGCCGCCGTGCCGACCATGGAAAAAATCCCGGCGCCGATGATGGCGCCGATGCCCAGACCTGTCAGTTGGAGCGGCCCAAGAGATCGGCGCAGCTTCTTTCCGGGCTGCTCCGTCTCGTCCAGGAGCTGCTCCATCGGCTTGGTCCGGACCAGATCAGATAACGGGATCATTCAGGGTCCCCGCATTCCACTTTAAGAAATCGCTAAAAGCAATTTTCAATGGGCCGGGAGCCTTTCAGGCTTGCCCGCCGCCCGGGAGCCGGCAGGAGAGTCGCAAGCGGGAGGCTTTCGCCGGCGCTAGGAAAGCAATTTCCAAACTCGCAACGCCTCGGTGGCACTCCAGGCCTGAGCGTCGCAACCGCGTTGCGCATGCGGCGCGTCTCCGTCCACAATCTCCGGAAGATGGCCCAGGCACCCTTCCGAGAGCAGACGGTCCATGCTTCCCAGATAGGTTCGCGCCGCTTCGATCGCGGCCGCATCGAAATCCCAGGCTTTGGCCAGCGCTTCGCAAAACACCGGAAAGGTCCACGTCCAGGCGGTGCCATTATGATAGGCGAGCTTGCGGCTGGTGTCTTCGTCGCCTTCGTATCGCCCGCGATACGGTTCGGCCGGATTGTTCAAGAGCCTCCCATCGGCCGCGCGAATGGCCAGTGGCGGAGAGACAGGCAGCGGCGCCAGGCTCCGGAGCGCCCCCGGCACCACCAGATATTCAAGCGCAGCCTCCAGCGCGCGACGGGCGCGCTCGCCGCGCACCAATCCGAAACTGATGGCAAAGAGAAAATTGCTTCGCAGCGCGGTATCCACCATAGCCTCGGCAGCCGGCTGGCCTTGCGGGGCGATTAACAAGTCGGCCAGATACCCGCGCTCCTCACGCCAGTAAAGTTTATCGAAGGACTCTTCAGAGCGAGCCGCAGCCTGCCCCCAGGCAGACCCGGAGCCTCGAATGTCCAGCCGCTCCAGCAGGCGCAGAAGACGAATCCAAAGCACCTGAATCTCGACCGGATAACCTTCTCGCGGCGTGGCTGCCGGATGATTGGTGTCCATCCACGTAAAATGGCCCGGGCTCCAGATCAAACCCGATTGCCGATCCATCCGAATGCCGTTGGGCGTGCCATCACGATAGCCGGCGGCTATCTCAAGCAGGGTCCGGCCAATGGTCCGGCCGTCGCTGTCCACATTCAGATCAAAGAGAGCCGGACCCGTCACCGCAGCCAGCTCTTCGCACACCACTCCGAACCAGAGAGGCGCATCGGAGGTATCGCGGTTGGACGCGTCTTCGCCATGAATGCTGTTGGGCAAAGTGCCGTTCTCGGCAAACCGGGCAAAGGTCATGAGTAACCGCTGCACATCATCGACCAGTCCGGCCGCCACCAGGCCGCGCGCGCAGATGAGCGAATCGCGTCCCCAATCTAAAAACCACGGATACCCCGCAATGACTGTTTTCCCTTCGTCCCGGCGAACCACGTAAGCCTGGATGGCCTGGGCGAGGCGGCCTCCGAACCGGTCCGTCTCCGCCAATCCACTTAAGGCAGCGGCGCGATTGCTGATTTCGAGGCGGGCCGCTTCCAGACGGCTCAGACTCTCCGCGGACGCTGCCTCGGCATCTGCGGAAGCGGCGAGGGTAATGACTTTGCCCTTCGGCAGCGGCAGATCGAACCAACCCGGGCTGAAGGCGGCTCCTTCCGAAACTTGTCCCCGGGTGGCTTCGACCGGGTGCGGCACATGCTCGCACCACTCCGGTTGCGGATGATACGAACCGTCGTCACTGACCACCCGAAGCTTCCGGTCGGCCGCCGGCGCAAACTCGAAGCCAACGGCGCCTGCAAGCAGATGGGTGTGACTGTTGAAGTGATGGTCGGCCCCGCCATTGCGATGAGTTTCAGAATGAAAGTTTCGGTCTTCGATATCCACCCGTAACGTCAAGGCAACTCGGCATTCCTCGGGCAGTTCGCGCCCAAACGGCAGAGGTCCGTCCGGCCGCTCGAAACGCAGCACGGTGGTGTTGCCATCGGGCAACATGTCGGCGGTCAGCAGGACCTCCACCGCCCGCTGGTCCCCGGCACTGGCCACAAATCGCCATCGCGCCGGCGGTCCGGGAATGAAGTCGATCAGATTCCGCTGATCCAAAGGCGTGATAAAACCGTCCGCCACCAGCCAGAGGCGGGCCCTCTTCACGAATACATGCCGGTCCACCGGCACACGCGGATTCAGGTTCGCGGCCAGGAGGCAATCGTATTTTGATTGCACCGTGCCAAAATCGACTTGCAAGCGGGCCATTCCGCCGCGGCCATTCGTGAGCAAAGCGACGGTGGAGCCTGCGGCCGGCTGGACTTCGAAGCGTTTGGGAGCCACCGGCGGAAGGGTGATAAACCGGAGGCCGGCCTGCACGGACCTGTCCTGTTCGGCGTATCGTTCGAGCTCGAGCTCGGCTTCCCCCGCGGTCTGGCCCGGGGGAAAGCAGGCAATGTGTTTGCGATGCACCTGCACGGACCGAAGGTGCTGCGGAGTGGAGCCGTCGGCCAACTTGAGAACAGCCCGAAAGGGGGTGCTGTCCTCGATGAGCAGCCAGTGATTGCAAGGCACCGGCGTGATCCGCGCGCGGGAAGCGAGTTTCCAGGTCACAACGCGCGGATAACGCGAATCCCGCATGGCCTTTTCGACTGCTTCCACCAGATCGCACCGGACCAGTTCCGCATCCAGATGCTCGACGGCGGCCAGAAAGTCCTTCTCGCCTGCCAGAACAAGATCTGCGAGCCAGCGCCAGTCGTATGGGCTGATGTCCTGAGCGCGGAACCGGCGATTGATGGTCGTCGAGGCCCAGGCAGCCAGCGCCCGCAGTTGGCGGTAGTGGTCGCCGCTTAATCCGAGCGGTGTCCGGCTCGATGCCAGGCAAAAGCACTGGGCCGGTCCGAGGCGGATCCCAATCCGGTCCGGCTCGATGCGGCGAATTTCCGCCGCCTCCGGCCCGAGCAAATTGAGAGAGGGCGAGCCGCATTCGCGAAAGATGAACTCATCCAACACCAGTTCATGACCGCCGGCCAAGTCCGTGTTGGCCAGCACCAGGACCTGATCCTTCCCCTCTTCCGAAACCCGTTTCAGAGCATAGACCGGCGAGTCTCCGGCACTCAACCGGGCGACCCTGGCGCCCTCAAAGAAGCAGGGATGCCCGGACAAGAGCTGGTTGAGCCGCGAGATTTCAGCGACGATGTTATCGGAGTTTTCCCAGGCCAGTCCCCGACTCTGGTGGACTTGCAGCTTTTCGGCGGCCAGCCACTCGACACCGGAAGTGAACCCAAAGGCTCCGTTAACACTGGTCAGCGCGCAGAGTTGATTTCGCAGCAGTGACCAGGCCCGGCCTTTGGCGGCCAGCCGGTCGTTATCATGCGTCTCGCTATAGTGCACGTAAACGCCGACCCGCTCGCTTTGGCGCAGGGAATAATCGAGGTAGTCCGAGATCTGCCGGGCGCTGTAGTTTTGGAAAAGCTCGGAATAAGCCCACTGCATCCCGCCCCGGGTGAGCAGTTCTTCGGTGGTCTCCCAGGATCCGCCGAGACCTTCGAGCAGGAAAATCGTTTCCGGGAATTCCTGCAGCACCCGGGCGGTGATATATCGCCAGGCGTGAACGGGGATTTTGTAGCCCGCATCGCAGCGGAAGCCATCCACGCCGCGGCGGCACCATTCCAGGAAGACCTCGGCCAGATATTCCCAGAGGTCCGGATTGCGATGGTGTAGTTCGACCAGGTCCTCCCAGGTCACGCCCCAGGCGCCCGGACTGACGAAGGCGCCATCGGGAGCGCGCACGAACCATTCCGGATGGTTTTCCTGGAGAGCCGAGCCCCAGCCGGTGTGATTAATGACCACGTCGAGAAAGACTCGCGCGCCGAGCGAGTGCACCGCGTAGGTCAACTCGCGAAATTGATCAATGCCGGTCGTGCGCTTGTCGAATTCGATCAGAGCCGGATCGATGGCCAGGAAGTCCTGGCAGGCATAAGGGCTTCCGAAGCGGCCAAAACGCGCATACGTCGTCGGCGCCGGATTGACCGGGAGCAAATGAATGATCCGGCAGCCAAGTGCGCCCACAATGTGCGGCAATTCCCTGATCAGGTCGCGAAGTTTCCCGGATGGGGGGATGACAGTGTAACCGAGCTTGTCCAGGGTTGCGATTTTGGCGTCACGGCCGGAATCCTGACTCCCTCCCTCGGTTTTGGTCTCGCCGAACATGCGCGCAAAAGCGCAGTAGATGGTGTTGGCGGTCCGGGCATTGTCCGGGTGGACACTTAAGCCCACGTCCGCCCCTTCAGGCCAGTGTTGCCACCCCTTCGGATCGATCGCGTAGGTCTTGGCCTGGAAAAAACCGACCTGCGTCAGAGACAGGGTCAGTCGCCACCCGTCGGGGCAGGCATCCATGGCAATGTCCCGCCAGGAAGCGTCCGTCAGCCGCAACTTGCGCGTGTGGGCGTGAATGATCTCCCGCCGGAGGATATCCGCCCGGCCGAGATTGGTGCGAAGCCGTCCCTGCCAACCGGCCGGGAACGGACTGCCGTGAGCATCCCGAAGCGCGAAGGAAACCTGGTCCCCGATGAAGCGGAGGAGGCGCTCGCCGGGAGCCGGAGTCATGACCGGTTTCTGCATCTGCATAACGGATCACACAGCACGTTGCCGGCCGCGGAAAAACTGCGGTATCGCCTGTCCGGTCATGAGGGAGACCCGGCGGATTGGAGCGGAGGATGCGCGGCCGCGGTCAAGAGATGGACTCGTTGCCCTTCGCGCGCGGCCTCGACCTGCATCGGGCTCTGCCGGGCGCGAACCAAGTCGCGCGCCCTATCCACCATTTGCCGAATCTTCTCGTCATCGTGGCTCGGATCGTGATGGAAGAGAAAGAGGCGCCGGACATTTCCATTGAGTGCGAGCGAAACAACATCGTCCAGACAGCCGTGACCCCAGCCCAGGTGCGACCGATATTCCTCGGAGTCATACTGCGCGTCGCTGATCAGGACGTCGGCATTCTGGAGAAACCGGGCCATTTGCCCCTCCTCGGCGTGCACAAAAGCGGCCGCTTCCGGCCGGGGAAAGGAAATGCGCCCGGATTGCATCCGCGAGCGGTAGAACGGTTCGTTGTCCGTCATGTAAACAATCGATCCCGCCGAGGTCTGGAGCCGATAGCCGACGCAGTGGCCCGGATGGTTCATGAACGTGGCCTGGACATGGATTTTGCCGATGCTGAAGTTCAAATCCCTTATCTCCTCGATGGCGATACTGCCGGGCATGGCCTTAAGGCCAATCGGGAAGTAAGGCGTTTCCATCTGCTGAGAGAAAACTCCCTTGAGCCCTGCCTTCGCCCCTTTGTATCCGAGGATGCGAATATGGTTCCGGGGCTCGTAAGCGGGGGGGAAAAATGGAAAACCCTGAATGTGGTCCCAGTGGGTGTGGCTGATCAGAATGGTCAGTTTTAAGGGCTGCGCCTTGAATTCCCGCATCAACTCGAGCCCGAGCGGCCTGACGCCGGTCCCGCAATCCAGGATGATGATCTCCTCATCCGCGCGCACCTCGATGCAGGAAGTATTGCCTCCAAAGTAAACCGTGGAAGGCCCGGGTGTGGGAATCGAGCCGCGCACGCCCCAGAATCTGAGCCACGGACCCGCCGGACCCTCCGGAATGCGACCCGGGAAGTCGGAAGCTCCCTGACGCCATGACCCGTTCAAAAAGTCCAGGACATCGCCCGGATTAACCGGCTTCAGCAAGATGGCATCCGCGCCCGCTTCCAGCAGGGCATGTCCGGCAGCCGAGTTATTCTCGGGGGAAAAGACGGCCAGAATACGGGTGTCCTGCAATGCCTGATTCCGCCGCAGAGCGGTACAAACCTGGACGCCATCGGTGGAAGAAACCTCGAGATCGCACAAGACGGCGTCCGGCCGGCGTTGACGCGCCAGTTCATGACCCGTTTCCATGTTCTGGGCGGCTAGAACATCCCAGCCGCTTTGCCGAAGAAATTCGGACAGGCTGGGTCCGAGTTGGTGATTCCCCTCGATGAGCAAAAGGGTCTTCATTTATTCCAAGCGACGAACGGCACGGCTCGGTCTGCGCCGGGCCACGCTTTGCCGGCCAACACTCAGGCCGAGTCATTCCATTGCGGAGGATATTAGCGATCCGGGGAAAAAGATAAATCTCAAAGTTTGCATTACCTTGATTCGGGCGGAAAGGGGCCGGGAGCCCCCTCTTCCTTTCAGCATTTTCGCCAGGCTTTTCCTCGTTTCCAATTCGTCCCCGGTTGCTGTAGGTTCTGCCCGATCTTTTATGGTCCTGGTCATCGATAACTACGATTCGTTTACCTATAACCTGGTGCAGTACCTGGGAGAGATGGGCGTGGACATGCAGGTCCATCGCAACGATCAGATCACAATCGAACAGATTCGGGAGCTGAAGCCGGATCGAATTCTCATTTCGCCGGGGCCCTGTTCCCCGCGAGAATCGGGGTTGTCGAACGAGATTATCCGCGCCTTCGGTCCGGAGATACCGCTCTTCGGTGTCTGTCTGGGACACCAATGCATCGGCCACACTTACGGCGCGGAGGTGGTGGTCAACCACCGAATCATGCACGGCAAGACCTCGCCCATTCTCCATGGCGGAAACGACCTCTTCGAAGGCGTCCCCAGCCCGTTCCTGGCCACGCGCTATCATTCGCTCGTCATCCGGCAGGAAACGCTGCCCGACTGCCTGGAAGTCACCGCCAAAACCGAGGAGGGAGAGATCATGGGGGTGCGTCACAAGGAACACCCGGTCTGGGGAGTTCAGTTCCATCCCGAGAGCATCCTGACGGAGCACGGGCGGCAGATGCTGAAGAATTTTATGAAACTGGAAAGGCAAAAGCGGACTTGACGCCCTGCCGGATTCTGATTGCATCAACTTCCAATGAACATGAAATGGGTTGGACTGATGGGACTGGGCTTGGCGACTTTCCTTTTCGCCGGTTGTGTCGGCACTCTGAGCGGGGAGCGAAAAATGGGAGTGCCCTTTATCAAGGACACGATTGAGGGCCGTTACGAGCGGCCCCCGAGCGAAGTCTGGACCGCGGCCAAGGATGTGTTGCGCTACAACGGGACGCTGGAGAGCGAGGATCTGGTCAAGGGAACGTTGCAGGCAGTGGTGAATGCCCGGAATGTTTGGGTCAAGGTGGAAGAGTTGGACCAGAAAGTCACACGCGTCGTGGTGCAGGCCCGCACCAAAGGCGGGGCGTCCGATTTGGAACTGTCGAGCGAAATCGACAAACAGATCGCCATCCGCCTGGCTACCGGGAATCTGACGCCGGCCGGCTCGACGTTCCCGCAGAGCCGCTAGACTTTTTCAGGCCGATGTTTTGCTCGTAAGAGCCGAGCTTCACGGCCTGGCGTGTATCCAGTCTTTTCAGCTCGAGGGGCAGGTAATCCATTCTTTTCCTGGCCGCTTCGGCCACAGCCAGGTTGGGATACAAATCGATGATGCGCTGCAGGGCCGCCTTTGCGGCCTCGAGGTCCTTCCCGCAACGGATCTGCAAATCGGCAACGGTGTTCAGCCAGCGGGCCACCTGCCGGATCGCCTGGTTCGGTTGCTGAATCAACTGCTCGAGTTGGTCCACTGCCAGGTCCAGTCGTTCGTAATGCTCGGCGTAAAGGTGGGCCAGCTTTTCTCTCACTTCGGCATCGCGCGGATACTCGTCCAGGTGCCGGACATATTCGGCGGCCAGCGCCGCGGGGTCCTCCTCAGGCCGGCGCAGAGCGGAAGTGTCGCGCAACAGCCCGACATTCTGCGCACCTGCGGGAAGGTGAATGGGGCGCCGATCGTGTGATGCGATCAAGGCGCCGCGATCGGCCAGATGCGACAATCGCTGCGAGGCCACATTGGCTTGTTCGGTGTTGGGAAGCAGCTCGATGATTTTCTCCAATGCCTCCCGGGCCGCCGCGGGATCTTGCGCGAATTTCAAATGCCAGCTCGCCAGTTGATCGAGCGCGGACCAGGTGTTTTGCGGAGCATGGCCCGGCTGCTGACAGAAGCGCTCGATGGTGAACTGAGCGGCGGGCAAGTCGCGCAGATCCTCGGCTTGAATCTCGGCCAGGAGCATTTGTCCGGTAAAATCGCGCGGGAAACGCGAAAGCTGCTTGCGGACCTCGGCCAGCGCCTCATTCACCTGGCCGCGCTTGCGCCTGGCCAGCGCAATTGAATAAAGCGGCTGCGGTTCGGGTTCTTCGCTGCCGCCATCGAACAGCGCCGTGAGCGGCCTCGCCAGCATCGCGCCGATGCTCGGCGCCCAGACGATGCTCATTACGACGCCGAAAAGAACGCAAGCGAACGGAATCACAAAAGCGCTTCCGTAGCCAAACCCGACGGTACGTATCAGAAAATAAAGCCCGGCGCTGAAGAGCAGACTGAGAAACCATTTGAAGACCAGCGCGGCTGGATCATCGCTCTTCCTGACTGCGCGAACCATCAGCCAGCCGGCAAAAGCCAGTACACCGCCCAGGACGACAAGGCCAAGAAGCAGGGAGAGAGGCCGTGGCATATCTCAACAATCTGCCCGGGAGTCGGGCCGGTCAATCGCGAAGATGGCAGGCAATGAGGACGTTCGACCGGTTACTGGCTCACTGATTATCTGTCACATTTCCCTCTCCTCTTCGCGCGCGGCGTTGCCGCAACCTGCGCTGTAGCGCAGACTGCCGAGTCTGTCTGTATCGCTTAGATTCGGACCGCGGCTGAGGACAGCCGCGCCCCTTCCTCCGCGGTGCAGACCATTCCCAAGGAACGCCGGTTCCTTAATTCTCCTCCGGTTGAACGTCGAACTCCAGCCAGGTGCGACTCCTGGTTTGAATGTTGCGGATGGTCATTTCGCGCAAATGCCAGCGCCCTTGAACCTTCTCACAGCTCTTTACTTCAAACTCCTTCAGAAGTTTGCCCTGGCCGTCGTAGGCCTCCGCCATAATCACCCCTCCGGTTTCATTATCAATCCAGGATACCACGCGCGCATAGGCGCGCTTAGCCGACGGGGCGGGGCGGCTTTCCAGGACTTTGGCTGGCCGGCCTTTGCGCATCTCTGCCTTGAGTATCTTTTGCTGCGGCCAATGAAGGAACTCCAACCCGAGATCGGCCAGCCAAAAATCCGAACCCGCAAAGGGCGCGTCCAATTCAGAGCCGGCGACGCGCCGCGGTTCGCAAGGCTGCCCCTGGCCGTAAAGATAACTGTCGTCCTGCCCGGGCGCGTGAACAGCGATGAACGTCTGCGCGGGAATCGAACCCGCCCCTTCCGTCTCGTAAATGGATTGCCACGATGCCGGACCCAGCGTCATTTTGCTGACCACCGGGACGGCTGTCATCGGCCCGGACCGCGGGCGCATCTTGAGAGCGCCTTGATAATGCGCGGGCTCGGCCGGGATGAGAGATCGCAGCTCGGCCGCGAGTTCCTGGCCATCGGTGAAGCGGGCGAAGGGCCCTTCCTGAGCCACCAGCACCGGCAGGGCAGACCCGAGGAGCGCCCCCGCGAGAATAATTCGCAAGCCTGCCATCACTTCTTTTGCAAAGCCAGTTCGATCAGGTCGGCGATATGGCGCACGAAATGGACGTTCAGCTTCTGCCGGACCTCTGCCGGCGCCTCCATCCAATCATTGCGGTTCAATTCAGGAAGAATGACTTCCTTGACCCCGGAACGGGCGGCCGCGAGGACTTTTTCCTTGATGCCGCCCACCCGGAGGACGCGGCCGCGCAGGCTGATTTCGCCGGTCATGGCCGTGTTCGAGCGAACCAGGCGCCTGGTCAACAGCGACGCAAGCGCCGCCACAATGGGCGCACCGGCGCTCGGACCATCTTTGGGCGTCGCTCCCGCCGGGACGTGGACGTGAATATCGAACTGGCTCAGGTTTTGAGAATTGAGCTTCAGCTTTTGCGCCTGGCTCCGCAGGTAACTCAAGGCCGTTTGGGCGCTTTCCTTCATCACGTCGCCCAGCGAGCCTGTCAGCGTCAGCCTCCCCTTCCCGGGCATAAGCGTGGCCTCGATGAACAGAATCTCTCCCCCGATCGGGGTCCAGGCCAATCCCAGGGCGATGCCCAAATCGGTTATTTTTTCGGCGGTATCGGGTATGAACCGGGGGTGTCCAAGATACTCGGTAAGGTTCCTGGAATTCATAACCAGGGCGCCGTTGCTGCCGGTGCGGCTGATGATTTTGCGCGCGGCTTTGCGGGTTAAGGCCGCGATCTCGCGTTCGAGCTGCCGCACTCCCGCTTCGTGCGTGTAATCCGCAATGAGCCGCCGCAAGGTCGCGTCCGGGATTCGGACCAGCTTCCGCTTCAGGCCATGTTCCTCCAGTTGGCGAGGCACCAGATGGCGCTTGGCAATCTGTAGTTTCTCTTCCGCGGTGTAGCTGGGCAGCGTGATGATCTCGAGGCGGTCGCGCAACGCCGGATGAATGGGGTCCAGCCAATTCGCGGTGGTGATGAAGAGAACCTGGGAGAGGTCGAACGGCACATCCAGATATAAATCCGTAAAAGTGCTGTTCTGTTGCGGATCGAGCACCTCCAGAAGCGCGGAGGCGGGATCGCCCCGGAAATCCGATCCGACCTTGTCCAATTCATCGAGCAGAATAACCGGATTGCGGCTTTCGACGCGGCGCAAGCTCTGAATGATTCGGCCGGGCATGGCGCCCACGTAGGTGCGGCGATGGCCTCGGATTTCGGCTTCGTCCCGAAGGCCGCCCAGGGAAATTCTGGCGAACTTGCGTCCCAACACGTCGGCCACGCTGCGGCCCAGGGAAGTCTTGCCCACGCCGGGCGGCCCGACCAGACAAAGGATCGGGCCTTTGAGGTTCTGTTTGAGTTTGATGACGGCGACAAATTCGAGGAGGCGTTCCTTTACCTTTTCGAGCCCGAAATGTTGTTCGTCGAGAATGC
>CAZCUL010000060.1:0-5649 GCA_964501475.1 uncultured Verrucomicrobiota bacterium
CTTTCGCATCGATCGGTTCGCCCAGGGCATTGACCACCCGGCCGAGCAATCCCTTTCCGACCGGAACAGAAAGAAGGCGTCCGGTGGTGCGGACCTCCTGGCCTTCCTGCAGGCCCAGATAATCGCCTATAATGATGGCGCCCACTTCGGTCTCCTCGAGGTTGAGCGCCAGGCCCATGATGCCGTTGCCGAAGTCGATCATCTCGTTGGCCATGCAATCGGTCAGGCCCTCGATCTTGGCCACGCCGTCGGAGATTTCGCGGATGACGCCCACGTTCTGTTTGGCCACGGCGGTCTTGGCCCCGAAAATCCGGGATTCAATGTCCTGTAACAATGATGTGCTCATATCGTTTGAATAAGTGCGGCTACGCTGCCTTAAAACTCTCTTCCAACTCGGTCAGACGGCCCTGAATGCTGCCATCATAAACATCGCTGCCCACCCGGATGCGCACACCGCCAAGCAAATCGGGGTTCGCGCGAAAGGTAAAATTCAATCCCGGCCCGTGAACCGCGCTCAATTGCGATTTCATCCTCTCCTGCTGATCCGGCCCCAGCGCGACCGCGCTTTCCACCACGGCGTTCCGGCGCTCGATATCCAGCTTCACAAGGCGTTGAAAGTGCGCCAGCACGGCCAGGTAATTGCGCGGTTTCCGGGCCAAAAGCTCATCGAGCGCCTGCCGGACCCTGCTTTCGTCCAAAAGGCCGTTGACCTGGCAGGCGCAAAAGAGCGACTTGGCGGCGCTGCGGGCTTGCTTGTTGATTTTCATTCCGTGACTCGGTCGCCTGCCTAGGCCGCAATCTGCCGGTTCGTTTCTTCAACCAATCGCTGCTGGTCTTGAGCGGTCAACACCTTGCCCGTGACTTTGCCGGTGGTGGAAACCACCAGTCGCCCAACCTCCCGCTTCAGGTCCGCCAGCATCCGGGTGTGCTCTGCCGCCGCCGCTTCCTGCGCGCGCGTAATGATCTGTTGCGCCTCGGCAATGGCCTTCTGCGTCTCCCGCTCCCGGACCTGCTCCGCCGCCGCCCGCGCTTCCTCAATCAGCTTGTTGGCCTGCGTATTGGCCTGGTCCAGGACCTCCCGGCGCGATGCCTCCGTTCTGGCCAGTTCCTGCTTGATGCGCTCGGCGTTCGTCAGGCCTTCCTCGATCTTCCGGCGCCGCTCTTCCAGAACGGTCAGAATCGGTTTGTAAGCGAACCGGTGCAGAAGAAACGCCACGATGCAAAAACTCAGAACCTGCGCAATGAAATGCGGCCAATCCACCCCGAACCGTTCGGCGGTATCCGCGACGATGTTGCCCTGGGCAAAAAATAAAAAATTCATACTCGGCTGTTTTGATTTCGGGGCGCGGCACGAAAACCGGCGCGCGCCCCGAAGGTTCGATCAAAAGGGCGCCTTATTGCGCCGGCCATCTTGCCGTCGCCAGAAAGATCGCGAAAAACACGATTCCTTCAGCAAAGGCAATGGCCAGGATCGACTGCACCAGAATCTTCGTGGCGGCGCCGGGATTGCGCCCGACCGCTTCCGAAGCTTTGGCCCCGATAAAACCCACTCCGATGGCCGCGCCCAGGGCGGCCAGACCGATGTGAATGTTACCGGTCATTTGCGCTAGCATTGGTAACAACATAGTTACTTTCCTTTCGTTCTTTCCGGCCGCCCCCGCGATTCATCACGGTCCGGCAGCCGAAATCTTTCCTAGTGGGCCCCTTTCTCGGGATGTTCGTCATGCGTGCAGATCAGAAGCGTGAACACTGCCGTCAGCAGCATGAACACGAGCGCCTGCACCAGCCCCACCAGCACTTCCAAAAAGTAAAACGGAATCGGAATAATGACGCTGGCCACATACTTCACCCAGGCCGGTTCCTGGATCAATCGCTGCATCGCTTCGAGCATGTTCTCCCCCGCGAATATGTTCCCATACAACCGGAAGCTCAACGAGACCGGCCGAAAGAGGATCGACACCACTTCAAGCAGCCCGACCGCGATAAACACCAGAATCATCAGCATCTTCAGCAGACCGGTCGTTTCCCCTTTCGGACCGAACAGGTGCAGGACAAAACCTCCCGGGCCGTTGACTTTCAATGCCCAGTAGCTCCAGCAGGCAAAAAAGACGATGGCCATGGCCAGCGTCATGTTCAGGTCCGCATTGGCGCCGCGAAACCACGGTGTGCTGATATGAAACCCATGCCCGGTAGGATGTCCCCATCCCAGGGTGCCCACCCCCGGGATAAGCCCGAACCAGTTTGCGAAGAGGATGAAAATGAACACCGTGGCAAAGAACCAAAACGTCATTCGCACGAGGTCGCGCCCAATAATCCCCTCTAAAAAATCGCGCAAACTTTCCACCAGCCATTCCCAGAAATTCTGAATCCCTTCAGGGACCTCTTTGAGGTTCCGGGTTGCAATTTGCGCAAAGACGATCAGGAACAGCGCCACCGCCCAGGTGACCAGCATGGAATTGCTGATGGGGAGGGGACCGATGTGACCCAAATCGGGCGCTGCGGCTGGCAAGGGTTGATGCGCGGGCGCCTCACCTTCGGCCGCAGGATGTTCCGCGGCAGCCGCCTGGAACGGGAGGAGCAGCGGTCCGCAGACGAGGAATAATGACAAAAAGACTCTCAAAAATCGCATCAGCACTTTGCAAAAACCGGTGCGGAAAGCCAATTCCGCCATTGAAAAACCCGACGTTCCGCCGGAAGCGGCGCACAAATTGCCGGAACGTGAAATCTTTCACAAGGGTTTTTTTGCGGTAGTGGGCTACTTTGAGAATCTGTTATGAATGAGGCATGGAAGTCGCCAAATGGGTTGGAGAAGCCTGGCTATCAGACTTAGTCGTCAGCCTCCTTGCGGGCATTGTTGGGCCGTTTGTGTGGTACTTTTATCTCTGGATTTTCGGAAAGACTTCAAAAGTGACCAAAAAACGTCGCGGCTATTTCTTTATCGGGTCATTCGTATTGGTTTCATTCCTCGCCTATGCTGTCATTTCGTTTTGCACTAGCCTTGTCTCCCTTCAAGCAAGGCCATCAAGTGACTTCGGATTGAGCGCGGAGCCCGTTGCGGTAGCTGCGGTCGCCAAAACAAATGAGCGCCCAATCGTAATTGTTTGGACGAACATTTATAATGGCGGGGCACCGACAATAACTCACGATTGGAAAATCGAGGTTTCAATTCCGAATGAGAAACCTTTGTACGGTGTTGTTGTTGGCAATCCTGAGGCAATTCAATTCACGCCGGAGGAACAAGCGAGATTCGTGCATCCAATAACTCCCGCAGACTATCTTCCTCGAAATACTGGCCTGTTTCCAATCCAGCAAGGCTACGCGGCCACTGGGTTTGCAGCCTTTGGCGGCATTGATGTCGATGACCGATTTCTTTCAACGTCAGGCACTAGGTTTAAGGTGTCTTTTCGCGATGTACGACATCGAGTTTATGAAGCGGTGTACACTCTTAATGTTGAAAATGTACGACTTCGCTGATTATTTCTTGGTTAAGGCAACAAGGTCCTCTGTATGCCAAACGTGATCGGTAGCCCACTACCTTTTTTGCGGCAGAACATTCCATCCAGAGGCCGAAGAGGCGGATGATCTTCTAGCCCGGCTGCCGGCGACGCTCGTGCGTCAGCGTCCCGCAGCGGCGCGTCAACTCCGATCTTTTCGCGAGGAATAACACCCCGCATCGGCAGAATGTCACCCAATCCCATCCCACCATCCAGACGAACTCGGGCAACTCGATGGGATCGGCGGCGCCGGCCGGGCAGGCCATCAGCCCACACAGCCCGAGGAAAGGGAAACCGGGCAAGCCGTAGAGCGGAACGACATAGGCTTGGCTGTGGTTCCATCACTTTTCCAGCACCGAAACAAGCCCCCAGCCAGCGTCCCCTCCAATCATTCGTATCAAGCTGATCCATCGCCGTCATCCGGCGGATCCTGCGGCCTGCGACGGAACCAGTTCCCGGGCCAAAGCTTGTCTCGGTGACGCATCATGATCTCCCGGCCAACGATCAGAGCCCCAATCCAGAAGGTCGCCTCGCCTGCGACAATCAGGGCCCCCGCAATCCAAGCCTTGGTCGAGCCCGCAACAGCAAGCAGCGGCAGCGCCAGCAGTCCGGCCCAGAACGCGCAGGAAACGACCACCAACCAGAGGGCGATTCTTGTTTTGTTAGTCATTGAACCCGGTTCGGCTCCCCGGCATCGACTCTCACCCGCCAACGGTCCTCTGCCACCAGGCATCGGCTCAACACAGGCATTTCGTGACGGTAGATCCCGTCCCACTGAACGGGGCTGAGATTATGCAGCAATCCAAGGAAAGAATAAGCAACAAAGTGAGGCCGTGACGGGAGTCGCGCAGAAGCCTTAAACCGCCGGCGAAGGCGTTTTAAAGGCAGGGGGGGTGTTTAAACCGATTGGAACTTCCAAGCAGGTAGCAGGACTTGCTGGTCTTGCCTTCGAGCGCATCGCGCAGGTGGGCATGGGAAATCAACCTTACTCTTTCCAGTCATCTCCCGGCATGATTCGTTTCATGAACTCATCGAACAACGGAACGGTGAAGGCCGTGTCACCATGGCTGGGACTGTAGACCATGCCCTTGGCGATCAATTGATTTCGTGTCGGGCCGAGGGCGGTCACTTTGCGGCCCAGTTGATCTGCAATATCTCCCGAGCGATGCGGCCCGGGGCCAATCTCGGCCATGGCCCGGAGATATTTCTTTTGCACTGGGGTAAGACGGTCGAACCGCACTCGAAAAAAACTCGCATCCAATGCGGCGATGGCTGTGGTCGTAGCCGCATGCACATCAGCCAACGTGATTGGCGATGCTGCCGCCGCATCCCAGACATGTTTACCCCACTCCTGCAAAAAGTAAGGATAGCGGCGGGTTTCATTGATGATCTGTTCGAAGGCATCCTCGTTGATCTCGACTCCCCTGTCGTTGGCAGGTTTGATGATTGCGATCCTGGTAGCGTCGCGAGAGAGCGGCCCGATTTCTGGAAAGTCGAAGAGCCGCTCGGCATACGATTTTGCCCGCCCCATTTTCCCTCGAAGCTGCGGCAAGCCTGCGCCCACCATGGTTCGGATTGATGGTGATGCGTTCGAGCTCGTTCATGGTGTGAGTTTAGTTGGTCCAGGGCGCTGTGGGAAGTGGCATCACAAGCCGCACAAGCCGCACGCGGCTACTGTTTACCAAACAGCGCGTCCATTTTTCGGCGGACTTCTTCGTTCATTCGGATTAACGGTGGCCAGGGGCTTTTGAAGCCCTCGCCAGGCAATTTCTGCGGCGCGTCTATGCCGAGTTCGCTAACGATGGTCCCGCAGGCGCGTCCCAGGCGCGGGACTGGTGGCGTGGTCGAGCACGTCGGCTATTTAGGGCTTGTCCCAAGAGCGTTATGCTCCTGAACTTTGTCGCGAACTTTGTCGCAATGCCCCGAAATTCATTCCATTACTCGACAAAGTTTCCGACGAAGTTTTCGACAAAGTTTGGGTGAGGCCGTTTTGGGACAAGCTCTTATTCAATGGCCTGTTGCTAGCAGTCACACCGGCACACCGACACACCGACACACCAACACACCGACACACCAACACACCGACACACCAACACACCGACACACCAACACACCGACACACCAACACACCGACACACCAACACACCGACACACC
>CAZCUL010000061.1:0-2891 GCA_964501475.1 uncultured Verrucomicrobiota bacterium
TTTTTCCAAGCGCGAGATCGCTGGAGTAACGGAAAAGATTTTGAAACGGCACCATCTCATCCACGAGGCCCAGTTTCGCCGCCTGTTTGCCGTCGTACATTTTTCCGGTGAGCATGGCGGGCATCGCGGCGGGCAGGCCGATCAGTCTTGGCAGCCTTTGAGTGCCTCCAAAGCCGGGCAGGATGCCCAGCTGAACCTCAGGCAGCCCGATTTTCGTTTTCGGATGATCGGAGGCGACGCGGTATCGGCACGCAAGCGCGAGTTCGAACCCGCCGCCCAGGCACGGCCCGCCGATGGCTGCTACGGAAGGAAATTTCAAACGCGAGATACGATCGAAGAGCAATTGCCCTCTTCGCGCCAGCGCCGTGCCTTCGTTCGGATCGGTCACTCCGCGGATCGCTTCGATGTCCGCACCGGCGGCGAACATGTCCTCGCGAACGCCCTGAATCACCAATCCCTTCACGCGATCGGAAGTTTCCAATTGAGCGACGGCTTTCTCCAGCGCTTCCATTCTCTGCAGATTGAGCACGGTGACGCTTTCGGAGGGACAGCCCAGCGTCAATACCGCCAGCCCATCATTTTCGATGCTGAGATGAAGGATCTCGTCCGCAGCGCTCATTTTCGCTCCAGCACGAGCGTGCCGCCTTGTCCGCCGCCGATGCAAAGCGAAGCCATGCCCGTCGATAACGATCGACGCTTCATTTCAAGAAGCAGGGTCAGCACAAGACGCGAGCCCGTGGCACCGACAGGATGGCCCAGCGCGATCGCGCCGCCGTTCACGTTGAGCAGCGAGGTGTTGATTTCGCCAAGCGCTTTGCTGCGGCCGAGTTTTTCTCTGCAAAATTCATCCGAGGCAAACGCTTTCAAACAGGCGAGCACCTGCGCGGCGAAAGCTTCGTTGATTTCGAAAAGCTGAATATCCGAAAGTTTCATCCCCGCCTGATCGAGCGCCGGTGCGCTGGCGTAAACGGGGCCCAAGCCCATTCTCGCCGGATCGAGTCCCGCGTAGGCGTAGCTTACCAGCGTGCCCAGCGGCTCGATTCCGAGTTCCCTGGCCTTCTTTTCCGAAGCGACGAGCAGCGCGACAGCGCCGTCGGTGAGCTGGCTCGAATTGCCCACGGTCACCGTGCCGTGGCGGCGGTCGAAATAAGGTTTCAGTTTTTGCAGGGCTGCGAAAGATTGGTCGCTGCGGTGGCCGTTGTCCGCTGTCACCGCAGCGGTTTTCCCCTTGGCCTCCGGATAGACGGCGGAGATTTCCTCGGAGAAAAGATTTCTTTCGTACGCCTGGGTGATGCGCTGGTGGCTTTCAAGCGCGAAACGGTCCTGATCCTCACGAGAAATATCGAATTCCCGCGCGAGCACCTCCGCCGTCATTCCCATAATCATCCCGCAGGTGGCGTCGGTCAGCCCTTCGACGACCGCGATGCGCGGCGCCAAAAATCGCGGGCGGAAAGAGAGGATGGTGCTGAGTTTTTGCAGGGGTGAGCGGGCTTTCATCAATCTTTCGAAAAACGCCGTCAGCTCCGGTCCCATGATCAGCGGATAGTTCGACATGGATTCGGTGCCGCCCACGACGAACAATTCCCCGCGTCCCGCCTCCATTCGATTTTGCGCCGTGGTGATCGACTCGAACGCCGAAGCACAGTTGCGCTGCACGGTCATCGCGGTCACGTGCTGCGGAATTCCGGCGCGAAGCGAGATCACGCGTGAGATGTTGGCTTCTTTCGAGGAGGGCCCCCCGCAGCCGAAAACAACCTCGTCAATTTCGGAGACATCGATCGGATAGCGCGAGAGCAGTTCCTTGACGGCGGCCACTCCCAAATCTGAGGCCGACATCGAACGAAGCACCGACCCCGCTTTGCAAAAGGGAGTGCGTACGCCGCCGACGATGACTAAGGGTTTCATGGTCTTGAGTCCAGGAATCGCTTCTCCTTCATTTCGGATTCCATGCCCAAACGCTGAAGCAGGTCTTTCAAAGACAGGAATTCAATGGCGTTGGGGACGACTTCGATCACCGAGATCATCCGATCGCGAATCTGCTTTTTGATCTGATCTTCGTGCCCGCCTTCGCGCAAAGCGAGCCAGACGACGAGTTCGTCCAGCCCCAGAGGGTCGTCGTTTTGCTTGCGAAGCTCCACTTGCCATTCTTCGATGACCTTGAATTCTCCAAGAATGTTCGCAATTTCGTCGAGGCTGACGAGCGTGCCCTTGATCTTCGTGAGCTGGAGGTCCTTTTGATTCGAAACGCGTGAAATTTTGGAGGAGAGGCGCGGAAGAGTACGCCCGCAGTGCTTGCAAGGCTCCCAAGTGATCCCTCCCTGCACGAGATCGCCGGTGCGGTAGCGGAAAACGCACGAACCTCTTCCGGAAATCGCGGAAAAAACGATTTCCCCGTCTTCGCCTTCGCCTCGAGTTTTTCCTGTCTCGGGATCGATCACTTCCACGATCGTGAGATCGGGATAGAGATGGTAGCCGCTCGATTCGCCCGTCGCGGTCGGACATTCCATGAAGGCCATGCGCGCTTCGGTGAAACCGTAGGTGCCCAAAATGTGCAGGTCCCGTGCGCCCATGTTTTGCAGCAGCTCCCGCATGTTGGTCCGCATGGCATCGGTGACTTTTTCCGCGCCAAGAATGACCGTGCGCACCTTAGGAAATTTCAGCCCGGAGTCCCGCGCGCTGCGAAGGCAGTGATAGACGTAGCCGGGCATTCCGATAATGGTATCGGCCTGAGTTCGTTCGATCGCGCGGATGTTTCCGGAGGTGCCGAGCACCTTCCCGCCGCCCGTTCCCAGAATGAAGGTGCCCGATTCGAATCCGGCCATCGTCACCTGCCAGAAGGCCAGATGGGGCGCGTAGGGGAACATGTTGACCGCCCGCGCCTCGTTCGTCAG
>CAZCUL010000062.1:0-4902 GCA_964501475.1 uncultured Verrucomicrobiota bacterium
GGCCGACACGGAGAGTTTTTACATCGAGCACTGCATCCCGCGCAAAATTGAGTTGAACCTGCTCCATGCCAGGAAGGCGAATCTTTGGACCGATACGCGGGTGATTTTGGAAACGCTCTTTCCGGTGTTGCGCCGGAGAAAACCGGTCGCTCGCCGGCAAAAATGGCTGGCGGCGTAAACCCACGCAAAATCTGATCCCGATCTTTCGAGTAATCGGTGGTTACGGCCTCCCCGGCGGATTGAAGTCTGAAGGCAGCCTGAACGCGAGACTCCAAACGCGGTCTTTCAGACAGGCCCCTAGTCTTTTAGTTCGCGAATCTTCAGATTGCGGAACCAACACTCGTCTCCGTGATCCGTCAGCAAAATGTGGCCTTTGACCTTGGCGCCAAATTTCGGAACGCTCTTGAATTTGCTGTTCGCTACGGCTGCCAGCAGATCCTCGCTTCCGCAATGATAATGCAGCACTTGAACCCCGTTGAGCCAATGCTCGATGTGATCGCCCTGCACCAGAATCTTTGAATGGTTCACCTCGCCCGCGGCCTTGACCGGCGGGGCCTGCTCGGGAGGCAAAACGTCGTAAAGGGAGGCGGTGCTGTTCTTGGTGGGTTTGGCGCCGCGATCATCGAGCATCTGATACTCATGACCAATGGCGGACGATCTCTCCTCGGTAATGAAGTATTTGACGCCGTTGTTGCCTTTGGGCGCGATGCGCCATTCCCACGCGAACTCGAAGTCCTCGAACGTCCGGTCTGTGATGATATCGCCTCCGCGTTCGTTGGCGATTTTCTTCAACCACCCCTCTTCGACTTCCCAGCCTTTGTCGGGAAAAGTCTCCTTCTTAAAACTGCGCCAGCCTTGAGTCGTCTTGCCGTCAAAGAGCAGTCGCCAACCGGCAGCTCTCTCCGCGTCAGTCAATCGATTGGCCTGGTCTGAATCGGCGGCGTGGAGGGAAATGCCCATGAGGAGAGCCCCCAACGCCAAAACGGGTGAGCAGGAATGTTTCATAGAGCTTTGCCTTTCGGTTTACAGTCTGCGAATTCGAATGTTGCGGAACCAAATGTCGTCGCCGTGGTGTTGAAAAGCAATGTAGCCCAGCGGCTCTTCCATGAAATTGGGCAGATCCTTGAATTTGCTCTCGGCGATCAACTCCTGGAGGTTCGGGCTGCCAATTTCGTATTCGAGGACTTTGGCGCCGTTAAGCCAATGCTCGGCATGGTTGCCTTTCACCAGGAGCCTGGCGTGATTAAATTCGCCTACTGGTTTCAGCTTCTTTTGCTCGTTCGGCGCCAACAACGCGTAAAGCGACCCGGCCGCGGTGCGAGGGTCTTTCCCGTCCGCGTGACGGGCGTCGTCCAAAACCTGCACTTCCGGTCCGGTGTGCCAGACCTGGGCGCCCTGCTCCGAAACGCGATAAAAGAACCCGCTGTTGCCGGCAGGCGATACTTTCCACTCCAGTTCGAGCTCAAAATCCGAATACTTTTCCCGCGTTACCAGGTCCACCCGGTCGGCGCCCCCCACGGCCTTGAGGGCTCCATTTTCAATCACCCAGCTTCCGTCCGGGAAATCCGGCCGTTTGAATCCGCGAAGTGCATCCGTCGAGGACCCGTCGAACAAAACCGTCCATTTCGTTGCTGAGGATGAAGCGGCGGCAGCCGGTTTCTCGGTGGTGCAACATCCGACCAGCAGCCCGCAGATGGAGAGCAGGCCAAGCAACGCGGTAGAAGAATTCTTCATGTGATATCAGAATGTCCGGCCAGATGAGTACTACGGCGTAGCGCTGTTCGGCAATGGCATTTTGTCGCCCAGCCGCAGATACTGCCACATGGCATCGATCTGCTTGGGTGCGTCCCCCTCGTAATACTCAGTCAGGACGCTGCTCCAACCTTCGAAGTAATCCGGCATTTTCGTTTGAGGATCGATCAGCAACGGATCGAGCAGCCAGCGCTTGTAATAGGGAGGGAGCAGGCGTTCCGCTGAGTAAGCCAGATTGATCCCTTCGGCCTCGAAAACCTCAGTGGCTGGCATCGAACGGACGGCGTGGCAGGAAATACACGAGAAACCGCCTTCCTTGCCCACGAGCTTGCGGCCGACTTCTGCAGCGGCAAGGTCGATGGGCGGTTCAGGGAGCGTTCTTGGGGGAAAGCCGTGTTGTGCGGCCATTCCGTGCGCGAGTCCGGCAGCGTGGCGTTTAAACTCGGGCATCCGCGCCTCCAGCCAGGGACGCGGTTTATAGGGCATTTCGCCCGCGAGGAAAGCTTCCATCCATTCCGGTTTGAGTTTGCCGCCCAGAATCTCAAATGCCGGGAAACCTTCATGCTGCCCATGGCAAGCGGCGCATTGGAGCCCACGCGCTTGTCGGTCGGCAAAAGCCGACGGCACATAACGAGCGAGCGACGTCCGGTCGCTTCCGCCGAAGGCTCGCAACGCTTCACGCTCCGATTCGGAAAATAAAAACTGCGGCGCCTTCGACCCTTCCGGACGAGCCTCCGCCAGGCATCCATTCTTCCAGTTCTTCAGGCCTGCCAGCGAGGGCGCCTCGAATTGGTTCTGCAATCCAAGCTGATGGCAGTTCAGACAACCTTTGTTTTGAACAAGCTTTCTGCCCTCCTCAAGGAACGCCAAATCTGATGGCGCGGCCTCTGGAACCTCTTCCGCACCGGACCAAAGATAACCGGCCAGTTCGGCGGCTTCTGCATCGGTCAATTTAAAGTTCGGCATGCGAATCCATTCATAATGGCGCTCCGGTTCGAGAAGAAAGGCCGCGAGCGCGCCCGGCGCGAATTTCTGCTTCAGGCCGCTCAGGGAGATTTTAGCGCTGTCTTCCTCCGCTACTTCGCCGGGTGCTGCATGACAGCCGCCGCAGAGCAACGTTTCAAACCGCTGCCGTCCGGCGTCCACCTGCTCGTCCGTGTATTCGCTCGCACGCTCGGCCTTGGCCGCCTTGAGGGAAGCAAGGAAGGCCGCAATCGCCTCAGCGTCCTTTCGGCTATCCGTGCCGTGCAACATCCGCGGCATTCGGGCGGAGGGGCGGAGGGCTTTCGGGTCCAGGATCCAGCGCGCCAACCAGTGAAAGTTGCGCCGCGAGCCGATGCCTTCGAAGGAAGGCGCATCCATCATCGCATCCGGAATCCGCGAACTGGCGGGCGCCGCGTGACACCGCAGGCAGCGGTATTCGAACGTCAGTTCCCGCCCGAGACGAAGCTGTTCCGCCTCCGCCAGGAGCGGCAGTTCCGACGGGCGGCTGAGAGCATCGTTGGGCAGGGGACGAATCGCCGTCTCGTTATCCGTCCAACGCAGTCGCACGAACGTATCGCCCTTGGCGGGACTGACCAATATGGCGCGCAAGGCATTCGTGCCTTTGTTGAGCCGCACCGGTTTTGAAAGGGATGAGCTTTGCCCATCGCCGCTGAATTCAAGCACGCTTTCGCCGTTGATCTCGAGCTTGAAGGCGCCGCCCACCTCCGCCTGGAATGAAAATTCCGAACGCAGTTCCACCGAAACGAATCCGTTCCAGGTCGCTTCGAAGCGTCCGGCCGGCAGGAATGGAGTGGGAGAATCCCCTTCCGGCACGTAAAGGCGGACATTGGATTCGCCGGAAACGCATGTCGGGCGCGGGCGCTGTTCCGTAATGAGGGAGTAAGCCGCCATCAGCCCCGGTTCGGTCCCGGCCGCGATGGCTGACTGGCAGAGAGCGAACATGAGCAAGCCGCTGGCGAGTTCAGCTTTCATGCGGCAGCAATACCCGGCAACGTTTCTCCAGGCAAAGGCTTTTAGCGCGGTTGCGCCGAGGCGGCTTCCATACCAGGGATCGCATGGATCGTCTGCAAGACCTCTTGCCTGATCTCGGTGCCGTCCTTCGCCTGGATGTTGTATTTGATTAACAACTGATCCACTGGCCGCAGTTCCGGAACAAGGAGTGTTACCGTTTTCCCGTCGTTCGACAGTTCCGCGCCGGTAATGGCGACTGAGTCGCGCCCGCGCCGGTTCGAACTCAACGCCGAAAATTCCGCTGAGCCATAGTTTTGCGTCCGGCGGTAATTCCACTGCTGTGCGCTGTAGTTCTCGGCATCCCCGGCCGTTGTCGGATCGAGCGGCTGGGTGAAGGTAAAGTGGACGCGGCCCTGGCTGAGACGAAGGCCGGCCACCGAATAGACAGGTTTGCCGGTGTAACGAACACGATCAAAGCCGGTTTCCTTGGCGGCGTTACTTTGCCAGCCACGCAGCCCGGCGTTGTAAAGCTGACCATCCCTTGGGTTAAAGCGTGGACGCATCGCCGAGGAAGAGAACTTGAAAGGGAATCGCACCACACCTCCCTGCATTTGTTCGCCGATTTCATTCCGCAAGACGAGATACAGCGCGGATTGACCATAGGAAGTGTGGAGCAATTCTCCGCAGTAAGGTCCCCACTTGTCGCTTGTCACCCATACCTGGCCGCCCCCGGAATTGTCCCACGATTTCGTTATCCAGCAGAGAGGCTTATCCCAGGCGGGCATCGGGTCCGCGTGAGCCAGATCTTCCACCCCATAAAAGCCGCCCTTGCGAACCCAGTTGAGAGGACAAGCCGGCACCCAGGTGCCTTCATTGTCGCCGGTAGTGATCTGGCCGTCCGGGCTGACGCCAATTCCGTTGGGGGCGCGAAAACCGGTCGCATAAATCTCGCGTTTCTTCCCGTCGGGAGAGATTCTTTGCACTGTGCCGGCCGAGGCAGTGATCTCGCCATTGCTGCCGCCGCCGCCAAAACCCCTTCCTCCGCTGCGCACCGGTCCGGCTTTGGCCGTGTAGAGATTTCCGACTTTGTCGGTTTCCAGATCGAATTGAAACTCATGAAATCCCGGAGAAGAGGTCACCTGGTTGTTGAAATTCTCGTAGTAATCAGCCTCCCCGTCCCCATTTAAATCGTGG
>CAZCUL010000063.1:0-6401 GCA_964501475.1 uncultured Verrucomicrobiota bacterium
TCCGTTCGCGGCGCCCACCAATCGGCCCGGACGCGACCGCGTCATGATCTTTGAAGACTTTGATTCCACTGGACGGGCGCGGCAGGTCACGGAATTTGCGAACGGGTTGAACGTTCCGATTGGCCTTTGTCCATTGCCGCGCGGAAGCGCGAAAGCCCGAGGCGCCGCATGCATTGTCTGGTCGATACCGAACATCTGGTTGATGGAAGACACTGATGGAGACGGCAAAGCGGACCGGCGTGAAGTGCTTTATGGTCCCTTCGATTACACGCGTGATACTCATGGGAATCAGGCCAGTTTCCGCCGTGGCTTCGACGGCTGGGTTTATGCCACGCACGGCTTCAACAACGATTCCCACGTCAAAGGCGCCGACGGGCACGAAGTCCACCTCAATTCCGGAAACACCTACCGTTTCCGCACCGACGGTTCGCGGATCGAACATCACACCTGGGGGCAGGTAAACCCTTTCGGCCTGGCCTGGGACCCGCGCGGCAACCTCTACTCGAGCGACTGCCACAGCTCGCCGGTCTATCAGCTTTTGGCGGGCGCGTATTACCCGAGCTTCGGCAAGCCGCACGATGGTTTGGGGTTTGCACCCACACTCATGCAACACAGCCACGGCAGCACCGCGATTGATGGCATGCTTTACTACGCTGACGATCTTTGGCCGGATGAGTTTGAAGAAAACGTTTTCGTGGGAAACGTCATGACCAGCCGCGTCAACCGCGACCGGCTTGTCTTTAACGGCTCCTCGCCCAAAGCGGTTGAACTCGATGACTTCGTGAAATGCGATGATCCATGGTTTCGACCCGTGGATAACCAGCTCGGGCCGGACGGCGCGTTTTACATTGCCGACTTCTACAACCGGATCATCGGCCACTACGAAGTGCCGCTGACGCATCCCGGCCGGGACCGCGAGCGGGGCCGCATCTGGCGGGTGATTTACACGGGCGAAGATGTTCCATCCAAACCTCGAGACCTGAAGCTGCGCGCCACCCTTGATGACCTGACAGAGGAACTCGCTTCGGCCAGCCTCTCCCGCCGCCTCCTGGCGATGAATGAAATCGCCGACCGGTTCGGCGCTTCTGCCGAAAGCGCAGTTACCGAAGCCTTCGAGAAGCCGGCCAATCCCTTTCAACGCGCGCATGCGATGTGGATTCTGGATCGTCTGGACGCCTTCACGGACCCCCTGCTGCTCAGCGCTGCCCGCGATGCAGCAGCGCTTGTGCGCGCCCACGCCATGCGCGTGATTGCGGAGCGAGGCCGACTCTCCCACCGGCTCGGCGTGGATGATGTTCGCCGGACCGGTTATTCGCCGGTTCTCGATCGAGCGGCGGTTGTTGGCCTGGAGGATTCGGACGCCCTCGTGCAGCGGTGCGCTGCCGAAGCGCTGGGCACAGTGCCGCTTTTCAACCATGTCGCGCCCTTGCTTGCCCTGCGCCATCGTGTGCCGACCGCGGACACACATTTGCTTTATGTCGTTCGCAAGTCGCTTCGTAATCAGCTTCGCGCGGAACACGTTTTCAGCCGGGTGCTCGATGTGGACTGGTCCGCGAAAGATGCGCGGGCGCTGGCGGATGTTGCCGTGGCCGTCACGAATGCGCAGGCCGCCCTGTTTCTTTTGAATCATGTGGCCGAGACCGCGCAGGCTGCCGAACCGATTGAGCAGTATTTGCGTCAGGTGGCCCGCTACCTTCCCCCGGAGCAGATGGATCGGCTGGCTGTGATTGCGCGAAACCGTTTTGCCGGAGACCTGGACCTGCAGCTTGCTCTTTTCAAATCGGTCCGCGAAGGCGTCGCCCAACGCGGCGCCAGGATGACCGAACCGCTTTGTCACTGGGGCACCAGCCTTGCCGCGCGATTGCTCGAACCCGATGAAGATGCGCAAGGTTGGTCCGCTGTTCCGTTGGATGGCGCTTCTGATTCTCCAACGCCCTGGACGGTTCAGGAACGCAAATCGGCCGATGGCGATCGGGCAGACCCGTTCTTTAGCAGCCTGCCCAAAGGTGAAACGCTCACGGGGGTGCTTCGCTCAAGACCGTTCAGCGCGCCCGAAACACTTTCGTTTTTTCTCGCCGGGCACGACGGCTACCCCGACAAGCCGATCCAAGACAAGAATCGCGTTCGCCTCCGCTCGGTGGCGGACCATTCGATCCTTCGCGAGGTGTCGCCGCCCCGCCATGATACCGCCCAGCGGGTGGATTGGGACCTGGGCGACCATGCCGGCAGACAGGTTTATCTCGAAGTGATCGATGGCGACAGCGCCGGCGCCTACGCCTGGCTTGCCATCGGCCGATTCGATCCGCCGGTCGTTCAAGTGCCTCCGGCGGGTCCGGCAACGCGCGCGGCTCGAGAGCGCGTCGCCGCTGAGATTGCAGCCATTTGCCGGGCGAGATATCTCGGGCCGGCTTTGCTGAACTTGTTGACTAATCATTTTGCGAGCATCGAAGGCCGTGTCGCTGCCGCAGAAGCTGTCACCGAGGTCATCCATCCAGTCCCAATGGGAGAACTGGAAAGAATCCTGAAAGACGTGACCGAACCGGCCGCGGTCCGCGAAGCGGTGGCAAAAGCTTTGGCGGGAGTGGACCACTCCTCGGCGCGCGATCTCGTCATCGAGGCCCTTCAGGCCGCGCCCGAACGGATGCAGGTGAAGCTGGCGCAGATGCTGGCAGGCACAGCAAAGAGTGGAGAAGCGCTGTTGAAGGTCATCGCGGCCGGCAAAGCCTCGCCACGGCTTCTCCAGGACAAGGCGGTCAAGGAACGCTTGCAGGCATCGAAGATTCCGGGACTCGAAGAGCGGCTGGCCGAGTTGACGCGCGCGTTGCCGCCGCTGGACGAACAACGCCAGAAGCTGATGGAAGAACGCCGCAACGGTTATCTCCGGGCCAGCGCGCCCGATCTGGCCAGAGGCGCGCAAGTCTTTGCCGTGAATTGCGCCGCCTGCCATCAGATCAGGAATGAGGGCGGCTTGATCGGTCCGCAGCTTGACGGCGTGGGCAATCGCGGGCTGGACCGGCTGATCGAAGACACTCTCGATCCCAATCGCAATGTCGATCACGCCTTCCGCTACAGCACGGTGACGCTTGCGGACGATCAGGTCATTACTGCGCTACTCCGGCGCGAAGAAGGCGAACTTCTGGTATTTGCCGACACAACCGGGCGTGAAATTCCGGTTCAAAAAAGCCAGGTCGAGGAGCGCATACAATCGGATTACTCACTCATGCCGGACAACTTTGGGGAGCTGATTTCGCCCGAGGATTTCAACCATTTACTGGCCTACCTGCTGGCGCAAAAGCCTGAATCAGGTCCCGAGCAACGGTGAAGATCAGGCTCCGCCCCGCCCGCATCAGGGGCGAACGGTGACCACCACGCGACGATAAGCGAACAGGCTCGGGCTGCCTTCGTCCCGGACTTCCAGAATGACGTGAACGGTCTCGGGTTCGGTAACAGGCGGCGCCACGAAGCTCGTCTCGATGGTGTTGGCGGACGCAATCGCAATTTGGCCGCGGAACGTTCCGGCTTCCCGATAAACAAACCAGCGCGCAGCAAACGCATCCTCATCCGGGTCCCGACTGCCTTCTGCCAGGAGGCGAACGGTTTCTCCCGCCTTCGCCCGAAGTTGAAGAATCGCCCGGGAGCCATCTCCGTTCAGAACCGGAATGGGGGCATGGTTCGCCTTCTTTGCCGACTCGGCGACGCACCAGTCCAGGCGCGCGGCAAAGTCGTTTTGAAACGCCTCGCGCCACCGCCAGACCGTGGCCCGCGCGCTGGCAGTCTCGCCGACGCTGTCGGCTGCATCACAATGAATGGTCGCTGTGCTGTTCGTAAAGCGGCCGCCCCAGCCACCCCATTCAGGATGGGCCGCATCGTTCAACCCGTTTTCGAGGAAGTAAAACCAGGAGGGAGTGTCGCCTTCCTTGATGGCGCTGTGTGGATTGGGCGCAGTCCAGGTCCGCGGCGGATAGAGCGCGCCCAGCGGGCCGTGATTTTCCCGGATGTTCGCGTTCATCCAGTCGCGCGAGACGAACGATTCGTTGCCGCCGAGATACATGCCGCGGAACGCCGCCTCGCGCTTGTCGCGCCCCTTCGGCGCTGCATCAAGGACGTAAAGGATTCCCGGAAATTCCTTCCAGAGCCATTCCGCGATCTGGTCCTGGTCCGCGATATCATGCACGCGCAATTTGGCGATGAATGGATTCAATCCCCCGGCTCCCCGATCCTTGCGCAGGCGCCAGAGTGCCTGCGCCAGATCCGTCTGGCCGCCCCAGATGGCAATGTTGACCGGGCGCGGGTCAGCGCGCTCCATCACGCTAACGATCCAACGCGATCCCTCCGTGTCACGGCCTTCTCCGATCGCGTCCAATCCGCGATTCGGGCTGCCAGACTTGATGCGGGCCAGCAATTCCTCAGCTTCAGGATAACCGCTGGCGTGCTTCACAAGATTGGGGCGGACCTTGCCGTAGGCCTCGACGATCTCGCGGATCAGATGCGGCTTGGTGACCTTCTGGTTCAGTTCACCCGGGGTGCCCGAGGCCGATGCGATCAAACCTTCGATTTCGAATTCGTTGGCATAACACATCAAGCGCACCATCGATTGCTGATCGTCCGGATCGCCGCCGATGTCCGTCAGGACAAGCAGACGCGGTTTGGCGGCGAAACAGAAGGTCGCGCCGCAAAGGAGGAAGGTGATCACCGGTATTCTCATTTTGCGAATCATCTCACCAAAGGTTGCGTTGTTGCGAAGGTTTTCTCCAGTCCAGCGTGCTGGTGGCAGGGTCAATCAATTCCGCCGCCGGTGCGTCCATATCAGCGCCCACGCGGTTGTCGGGCCGGGTTCTCGTACCAAATCACGCCGAGATTTGCCGTCTCCTCGCAGGTCAGAACGTCCAGATCATCGTCGCCGTCCAGATCGATGAGTTCCACCAAATCATACTTTACCCCTTCGGGCCCGCTAATGTCGTGGGACTGCCAGACGCGGTTCGTCGGCGATTCACTCCAGGACAACCACATCACGCCCGGACGGTTGACAGCACCCTCGCAGCTAAAGACGAGGTCGAGCCGCCCATCCAAATCGATATCTCCCACGTTCACCCCTTTGGCTCTCCCGGCCTCTTTCGGGAGGTCGATGAGATGCGTTTCCCACGACTTGCCGTTGGGCTCGGTCCGGCGCAGGAAAAGAAGCTGTTGCGGTTTGGCAGCCACGATCACGTCCCGCAATCCATCGCGGTCCAGGTCGGCTTGTTTGAGGAACATGACCTCCCTGTTCTCCCCTCCAATCAAATGCTCCGCCCATTCCTGCTGAAGGGAGTTTCTCGAATCTGGCCGTTCCAGCCAAAAACAGCCGCGCCTGGGCCCGTTTCGGTCTGAAAAAACAATGTCCGCATCGCCGTCGCCATCCATGTCCACCGCCTCGATGCTCATGATCCAACCCACCGGTCTGAGCGCGTGCCAGCGCCACGCTTCCCGTTGCCGCGGGTTCCTTGGGGATTCAAACCAGCCGATGGCAGCGCCTTCATTTTTGCCGCCGGCCACCAGATCGATTCCGTTCCGCCCATCGATATCCAGCGGCAAACAAAACATCCATTGCATTCGCCCCTCCGCCGCGGGAAGCGCTTCGCTTTTCCAGGCCGGCGCCTCCAAATAGCGGCCCTGATCGCGGGGCGCCCAATGCAGGAGCAGCGAGCGCGTTTTGCCTTCGCAACTGCTCACCACATCCGGAACGCCATCACCATCCAGGTCGGCAAACACGGCGTCCTCAACCGATCGCGCGCGCCCGACCGTGACAGCGGGCCATTGCTCCGCCGCTTTGGCCCGGCCGGGATTGAGATAAACCCGCACGACCCCGCCCTCCTCCCACCCGGTTACAATGTCCAACAAGCCATCTCCATTGGCGTCGGCCAATCGCACACCATCGGCGCCGCGCGAGGAATCGTCTATGGCATGGCGTCGCCAGGGTTCCGAAACCGCTTCGCAAACGAAGGCCGATAGACAGACGAACAACATCGATGAGCGCATAAGTTTTAACGGTCTTCTAGAGCGGGTCGGGTTCAATATGCACGGTCACATCGTTGACCCGAAGGCCAGAGGCGAGGAGGCGGTCCTTAACCACGTGCGCGATTTGATGGCCTTGCCGCACGCTCAAACTGCCATCGACCATCACATGAATGTCAACGGAAAGATGCAGCCCGCTCTTTCGAACTCTGCATTTCTCCACCTCCAGCACCCCGTCCACGCTGGCCGCCAGGGATCGAATCCGGTCGATGATCTGTGGGGCGACGGAGGCATCCATCATTTCATTGATGGGGTGCCGCGCGAGGCGAACTCCGTTGAAGGCGATCACGACGCAAGCCGCCAGGGCGGCCCAGGCATCAGCCGTGACATAGCCGGGTCTGCCGGTCATC
>CAZCUL010000064.1:0-3242 GCA_964501475.1 uncultured Verrucomicrobiota bacterium
AAAATCCTCTTAGTTAAAAGCAATAAGCCCCTATAGTCGCCCCCCGAAGGATGACGACCGATATTGTCAACTTAGGGAAACTGTCAGAATTGGCTACCCGGCTTGAGAGGCGGTTTCCCCATTTGCTATTCGGGTTCTTCGCACATCCCCCGAAATGGTTCATTCCAGAAAGAGGTAAAAGCGGAAGACTCTGTAGAGCAAAGAGTTTCTGCAATTCCTTACCACTTCCGCTCGTATTCTTCCAGCACGTGAATGTCCGTCAGGTTCAGGTAGATTTCGGTCGTTGACAGCCGGTCGTGCCCGAGAATTTTTTTCACCGATGCCAGGCTGATGCCCTTCTGCAGGGCCAGGGTGGCAAAGGTGTGCCGTAAGACATGCGGGGTAACCTCCCGGCTGATCTTCGCCCGGTTGGCGATCTCCTTGACAATCTTCTGTACTCGCCTGGGACCGACCGGGAAATGGTCGTTGAGGGCGAACCACGGTTCCAGGAGCGCCCGCACCCGAAGCGACATGGGGACGGTGCGTACCTTGGTCTTCTTGCCGTAAGGGCCGCCTTTTCCCTGTACTCGAATCTGGCGCTGCTGCCACTGGATACTCTCCGCCGTCATGCCGCAGAGCTCCGACACGCGGAGGCCGGTATCGAGGAGTGTCCAAACGATCAGCTTCTCCTGCGCCGTCCGGCAGGCGTTGCTCAGGAGATCGGCTTCCTCCCCCCCGGAGGGGTTCCCGGACGTAGCGGTATCCGCCGCTGCGTTGTTGGTCTTTCCGGCCGGAATGGGTTCGTGCTTGTTCTGGCATTGCGAATGTTATTCGTTTTCCGTAAAAAGAGGGTAGCAGGAACCCGGGATTCGGAAAAGCCTTTTTCTTCCGGCGCTTGGAGTCGGTTATTTCCTCCGGGCGGCTCTCCCGCAAATCCTGGCGCGTTCGTCTTTTTAGGCGGAATGCGAACTCGCCAGGGACTCGGATGCCTCTTTTCCCCTCTTGCCCTTATGAAAACCAATGAGAAACGTCTGAGGATTCTGAGCGATGAAGAAATCGAAGCCAGGTACGGCAGGCCCCGATTCACGGAGGAGAACCGTGAGCAGTACTTTTCGTTGTCGCCCCAGGAAAAGGCGGCGCTTGAGGAGCTCCATTCCCTCAAGTCGCGGATCTGCTTCCTCCTGCAGCTCGGCTATTTCAAGGCCCGTCATCTGTTTTTCCCCTTCGACTCACGGATAATGGAGGAAGATGTCAGGTATTTACGGAAAAAATATTTTCCACGCTTTCACCTGAAAGATCTGCGTATCACAAAGGGAATGCGACTCAAACAACAGGGACTCATACTCCATCTGTTTGGCTACCGAAACTGCAATGCACCAGAGCGTCGGCGATTGGAAGAAAAAGCGCGACAGGCCGCCACGGTTTGCGGAAAACCACTTTACGTCTTCGGGGAGCTTACGCGCTGCCTGGAAGAAGAACGTATCGTCTCTCCGCAATACAGTTCTCTGCAGGACATAGTGGGCGCGGCACTCACTTTTGAACAGAACCGCCTAGCGGAAATCATGCGCCGCCGCCTGACTCCTTCCGATCGGGAAATGCTCAGGAACCTCCTCAACGATTCGGAAGGCCTGCATGAGATCACCCGACTGAAACGCGACCCCAGGGACTTTACCTATGGCGAAATAAAACGCGAAATAACGAGAGGGGAACAGATGCGCGACCGCTACCGCTTGACGCAAAAGCTACTACCAGAACTGGGTGTCTCGAACGAAAGCGTCCGGTACTACGCCTCGCTCGTGCTGTATTACTCCGTCTACCGGCTGAAACGGTTCGATGAGGACACGGCGTTTCTCTATCTGCTGTGCTTCGCGTATCACCGGTTCCAGCGGTTTCACGACAATATGATCAACAGCCTCCTTCATCACGTCCGGGAATTTTCCGACGACGCCAAAAAGGCCGCCCGGCTGCGGGTGGATGAGCATCAGGCTGAAGCCAGCCAAGATCTGCAAAAGGCGGGGGAGGTGTTGCGGCTCTTTACCGATGACCGTATCGGGGATGCCATGCCCTTCCGGGAAGCGCGGGAAAAGGCATTCAATATCCTGGAACGGGAAAAGCTGGAATCCGTCGCCAACCGGATCGCCGCGAAAGACAGATGCGCTGAAACCGCTTTCGAGTGGGAGCATATCGATCGACTGGGAAAACAGTTCAAATATCATTTGCGCCCTGTTCTCCAGGTGGTGGACTTTACGGCGGTAGCGGCCCGGAAACCGCTCATGGAGGCGGTGGCGTTCCTGAAGGAAGCCTTCCGGAAAGGAAAGGCGCTGAGCCAATACGCGCCGGATACGTTTCCAACGGGTTTCATTCCGGAAAGCGCGAAACGCTACCTGTTCGCGAAGGACGAACACGGACGGAAACGGCCGATCCCGGACCGGTACGAATTCCTCGGGTACCGCCAGCTCAAGCAGGGACTAGAAGCGGTGGATATCTCCTGCCGGGACAGTGTCCGCTTCCGCAGCGTCGAGGATGACCTGGTGGACGAAAAATTATGGAGGAGAGACAAGGAAAAACGGATCGCCGAAACCGGTTCACCCATCCTCAAGACGCCGATCAGGGGGCATCTGGCGGAATTAAAACGGGAGCTGGAAGAAAAGCTGGCCGAGATCAACCGGCGAATAGAATCGGGCGAGAACGAACACTTCCGGATCAAAAGACACGGGCGGAACGTCCGCTGGACGCTCCAAGGACTGCCGGCCAGCGAACCGGTCAACCATCCGGTGTTCGAGACACTGGGCCAGACGGATATCGCTGACATCCTCCGCTTTGTCCACGGGGAGTGCGGGTTTTTGGACACCTTCGACCACGTGCTCGGGCGGTACGCCAGACAGGATCCGGACCATGATATTCTCATCGCCTGCCTGATCGCCTGGGGTACGAACCTGTGGCTGTGGCAGATGGGAGAGATTTCCGACATACCGTTTCACATCCTGGCGACAACATCGGACAACTTCATCCGTCCGGAGACGCTGAAAGCGGCAAACGACATCATCTGCAACGCCATCGCGAAGCTGTCCATTTTCCGGCAGTACGACATCGGAGAAAAACTCCACTCCAGCAGCGATGGCCAGCAGTTTGAAACCCGGATCGACACCGTCAACGCCCGTCACTCTCCGAAATACTTTGGCCTCGGAAAAGGCATTGTCTCTAACAACCTCGTGATCAATCATATATCGCCGAACACGAAGATCATCGGTGCCAACGAACAC
>CAZCUL010000065.1:0-4064 GCA_964501475.1 uncultured Verrucomicrobiota bacterium
TTACAACGAGTCGTTCAACGGCCCGGGCGGGCTTCCCCAATTTCGGAAAGACCTCGACCAGTTCATCAAGGAGACGTTGAAGCAAAACTACAGCGGCAAAGGCGCGGCCAGGCTGGTGCTCTTTTCGCCCATTGCCGCGGAGCAGCATCCCGATCCCAACTTCCCCGATCCCGCGCCGCTGAACGCCCATCTTCGTATCTACACCCAGGCCATGGCCGAGGCGGCCAGGCAAAACGGCGTTCTTTTCGTGGACCTCTTTAACCCCTCGAAAGCCGCTTACGCGCAATCCAAAGAGCCGCTCACGATCAACGGCGTTCATCTCACCGATGAGGGCTATCGCGTCCTGGCCCCTGCCATGTTCAGAAGTCTCTTCGGCGGACCGCTCCCTGGCCAGGTCAAGAGCGCCTCTTTTGAGAAGCTCCGCCAGGCGGTGAACGAAAAGAACGCCATTTGGTTTTCCCGTTACCGGACCGTGGACGGCTACAATGTTTACGGCGGACGCTCTCACCTCCAATTCGACGGCATCAAGAACCGCGATGCCATGCAGCGCGAAATGGAGATGCGCGACATCATGACCGCCAATCGCGACAAGCGGCTCTGGGCCGTCGCCCAGGGCAACGACCTCGTTATTCAAGATGCCAACCTGCCCCCGCCCGTCGAAATCAAGTCGAACAAGCCCGGCAAGAATCCCGACGGCACACACACCTTCCTCGGCGGCGAAGAGGCGATCAAGTCGATGAAGGTTCCGCCGGGATGCAAAGTGACCCTGTTTGCCTCGGAGGAACAGTTTCCCGACCTGGTCAATCCCGTGCAAATGGCCTTCGACACTCGCGGCCGGCTCTGGGTCGCCGCCTGGCCTAATTATCCCGAGCGCACACCGTGGAGTGACAAAGGCGACAGTCTTCTGGTCTTCGAAGATACCGATCATGACGGCAAAGCCGACAAGTGCACGCCGTTCATCGAAGATTTGAACTGCCCGACCGGTTTTCAGTTCTACAAGGATGGCGTGATCGTCGTCCAGGCGCCGGACGTCTGGTTCGTGCGCGACCTCGATGGCGACGGCAAGGCGGATTGGAAGGAACGTGTGTTAAACGGCCTCGACTCGGCCGACTCGCATCACACCGCCAATGCCCTGGCGTTGGACCCGGGCGGGGCAATTTATCTCAGCGACGGCGTGTTTCATCGCACGCAGATTGAGACGCCCTGGGGACCGCCGGTGCGAAATCGTGACGCCGCCATTTACAGGTTTGAACCGCGCGCGAGCAAGTTCGAGACGTATATCGCCTACGGGTTCGCCAATCCGCACGGACGGGTCTTCGACCATTGGGGCAATGACTTCGTGACGGATGCCACCGGCAACCACACCTACTTCGGCCCGGCTTTCAGCGGGCGGCTCGATTACCCGGCCAAGCATTCCAGCTTAAAGGAATTCTGGCCGCGTCCTTCCCGCCCCTGCGCAGCCACGGCCATCCTCTCCAGCCGCCACTTTCCGGAGGAATTCCAGGGCAATTTTCTCAACTGCAACGTCATTGGGTTCCAAGGCATCTTCCGCGTGAAGATCAAAGAGGAAGGCTCGGGCCTCTGGGGCGAAACCCTCGATCCGCCTCTGGTCCAATCGGACGACCCGAACTTTCGCCCCACCGCCGTCGATGTCGCTCCGGACGGGTCGGTCTATTTTGTCGATTGGCACAACCCGATCATCGGGCATATGCAGCATCATATCCGGGACCCGAATCGCGACCATCTGCACGGCCGCGTTTATCGCATCACCTATGAAGGGCGGCCGCTGCTCGAACCGAAGCAGGTCGCAGGGGCACCGGTCGAGAAGCTGCTCGAATGGCTGGAGGAACCCGAGAACAACGTGCGCACCCGCGCCAAAATCGAGCTCGGCGCGCGCGATACCGGCAAGGTCATTGCCGCCGTCACAAAATGGGCAAAGCAGTTTGATTCCGGCAAACTCGAAGACCAGCATCGCCTGGCAGAAGCCCTCTGGGTCCATCAATGGCACAACGCGGTCAATGAACCGTTACTGCGCCAGATGTTAAAATCTCCCGAACCGCGCGCCCGGGCCGCGGCAGTTCGGGTCCTTTGCTATTGGCGGGACCGAGTCAGCCGGCCCCTGGCGCTCCTGCGCGAAGCCGCCAACGACGAATCGCCCCGGGTCCGCCTCGAAGCGGTGCGGGCCGCCAGTTTCTTCGAAGGCGAACCGGCGTTGGAAGTCGCTTACGACATTCTGAAATACGACACCGATTACTACCTCGATTACACGTTCAAGGAAACCTTGCGGCAGTTGCAGAAAGGCAAGCTGTTCCTGCCCAAAGATACCAAGGCGCTGGCCCGGGCTGTGAGGGGGCTGTCCGACAGGGAACTTCTCGACGCGCCCGCCCTCGAGCCGGTGCTGATCGAACGCATTGCGCGCAAAGGCCTCGATGTCAACGCCCGCAGCAGCGCCATTGATGAATTGGCAAAACTGCGCAAGAGCAGCCGGGTTCGAGAAGTGGTGGCCGCTTTGGAACGTCTCGATCAGAAAGACGCTGCGGCGCCGGTGATCGCCGATCTCGGCTTAATGCTGACCGCCAGTCCCGGGCAGGAGCTGGTTGTGGAAAGAGAGCGTCTCGATAAACTTGCCCAAACCGCCAGTCAACCGCAGGTTCGCTCCGCTGCGTATGCTGGATTGGTCGCCGCCGACGGCAACCCGGGCGGAGTTTGGGCCGCCGCCTCGAAGAGTGGCGATGCGTTGGTGGCGTTGATCGACTCGATTATCCTTTTCACCGACCCTTCTTTTCGCGGGATGTTTCAGCCCTTTCTGGTGAAGACCATCGAAGGCGCGCAGACACCGTCTCCGGTTCGCCGCGCGGCGCTCTTTGCGCTGCCCTTGATGGGGCCGGACCATGCTGGCGCGAATTTTGAGATTTTGGCCGGGCATTTGCGCGAGGGCGGCGATCTCACGACTGCGGCTCGGGCTGTCACCCAGCTCCCCCGCGATGCCTGGAACAAAGAACAGGCGCGGCCCGTGGCGAAATCGATCGCGGCCTGGGCGAAAACGGTGCCCGCCAGCAAGCGCACCTCTCAGGATTACATTGAAACCGTGCAGGTCGGGATGGAGATGTCCGCCTTGCTTCCGCCGGAAGAGGGAACGCGAATCCGCAAAGAGCTGCTCGACCTTGGCGTGCGGGTTTTTGTTATTAAATCCGTCCGGGAACAGATGCGCTATGACACGACAAGGATCGTGGTGGAAGCCGGGAAACCGTTCGAGATTATTTTCGAGAACGTGGACATGATGCCGCACAACCTCGTGATAGTGCAGCCGGGCGCGCGGGAGGAAGTGGGGATGCAGGCCGATAAAATGCAGCCCAGGCCGGACAGGCAGGGCCGCATCTACGTGCCGAACAACAAAAGAATCATTGCCGCCTCGAAGCTCCTTGAACCTGACCAGAAGGAAAAGCTAAAGCTGACCGCTCCCGACAAACCGGGAGAGTACGAATATGTCTGCACCTATCCGGAGCATTGGAAGGTGATGTTCGGGCAGCTTGTGGTGGTAAAGGATGTTGAAGCGTTCCTTCAGGCCAACGCCCAGGCGCCTCTCCAGCCCACCCAACCGCCAAAACACGAGCACCAGCACTGACGCTCTCCCTGGCCGACCGTTGAAGATGCAGGAACTGACGTAAGGAGACTCTGACGTTGTGCGTGTTTCGGGTGCGGCTCGCCGGGACGGACTCGCCCTACCGGCCTTTCGGCCATCCGAAATCTCAACGGTAGGGCGCCGCGTCTTCGCTGAGCCGCGCCGTGCGGAAGCACGGCGATGGAGTCTGGACATCTTGGCGCCGGGCCGGACCCGGTGTTGATCCCTTGTCGGAAACTTTGTCGGAAACCTTGTCGATCCGGGTCGGCCTTCTCCCTTCAGAAGCTGTTTAGCATGGCAATAATTCGGCCCAAGAACTCTCTTCCCGATCTGAGTTCCAGGCCGTCGGGAAGCCCCTTCTGCTGGTAAATATCCAGGTAAGCTCCCGCCTTTACCGCCGAAGCGGCAGCAATCTCAACAAAGCGCCGATGATCCACCTCCG
>CAZCUL010000066.1:0-4275 GCA_964501475.1 uncultured Verrucomicrobiota bacterium
TCCGCTGAACAATCATAAAAGATGTATTCGCCTGTCTTTTTATCATAACCGACAACATACGGTTCACCAACGGTGCTTTCCATTGCGAGAAGTGACGACAGTTTTTTACGGTGAGCTTCCAGCTTTGCCTGCACTTTGGCCCATTCCAAACCTTTGTGGCGGTTCATGTTTTTCTCGAAGCGGTCCTTCAATGTTCTAAGCAGCTCTTCCCGTTGTTTTGGGGACAATTGCTTTTTATTGCTCTTGATGTTGTTCATAGTTTGGACGGCCGCCAGTGCAGGTCGCCCGGCGTGATGAGATGATTAGCGTTGAATGGGTTTCATGGTTTTGTGGCGAACGTTTCAACGTGAGCAAAGTAAATCAAGTCGCGCAACGCGTCACAAGTCGAGTGAAGTGAATCGCCGGAGCGCGGCTGTGTCGAAGACCAGCCGCAGCAATGCTCGAATCGGAACAGCGCCCCAGATTTCGCATATCGTTTAGTTTGCAGCATTCTGCGACTGGCTTTCAGCACAGTCGCGATCCGTCACAGTTTCAACACGCCATACTCATCCCGAAATCGCGCACTGCTCCACGACCACGTTTTCGAATCGAGAACCAAGCCCGCCTTTGTCGGATTGCTCTCGATGTATTTGCGCGTCTCCAACTCATTCTCGCTGTCGCGCATGCAGGTGTCCCAATAGTCCGCCTGCCAAAACTCGCCGCGCCATTTCAGCAGCCGGTTTGCCTTTTGCGCCGCGTATTTCTTCCAACTCTCCAGAATCTCCGCCATCGGCGTGGCGTCCACCTTGAACAACGCGTGAACATGATTCGGCATCACCACCCATGCGCGCAGGTCATATCGCTCACCATGGAAGAATCGCACCGCTTCCTCGACGAGATTGGCTATCTCCGGCTTGCGCGAATGACATTCGCCCCGGCCACGGTCGAGATACGCCTCCAATTCCGCCCGCCGCTGCTGGTCGTCCTCAATCTTGGCGAAATGCTCCCACTCGGAACGAAGCGACTCAGGAAAACTGTCGGCGAGATGAAAGGTGACAAACTGCGTCAATCCCGGCTCGTCGCGATGCGGCAGATAACCGCGCTCATACCAGCCGCGAAAACCTTGTTTGGCATCCTCGGGTTTCGGCGGCGAAGACCAACGACGCTTGCCCTCCACCAAATCGCGCATGCCGGGCTTGTGCGGTGGCCCGGGAAACGCGGTTTGGTTGGCAAGCTCACGCCAAACATTGAGCCGCAAACACGCGAATGCCGCAAGTCTTGGAACGCCCCCGGAGCGCGGCTGTGTCGCGGAGACCAGCCGCAGCAGCTTTGCCACAATGACGCGGGTGGAGGATCGCTTCGTGACACCACTCGAGCTGCGGCAGTCTCAATCAGTTAGCAGCTTCACGCGATAAAACCGTTGCGGACTGGTGAGCGCGTCGGTTTTAGAAGCGTTGGTGCTTGCCGCGGTAATGTCGGGTGGCAAGTCCGTCCAATTGGTCTCGTTTAAATCCTGGTTGAACTGCACGCGATACGTTCGGCCTGTGATCGCGCTCCAATTCAGCGTGATCAATTCGTCCGAGAGGATCGGCGGGTTAATCAGTGGCGCGTCTCCAAAGAGCCGCGCGACCCACCAGCGGGCGGTGCGATTAATTGCGGTGAATGCGCCTCCAATCAGCACTCGGCCGTCGGGCTGCAATGCGACAGAATGGACATAGGGACCAATAGGCGCGCCTGGCCCGCTGCCCGGATTGAATGTCCCGTCGAAGCTCCCGTCAGCATTAATCCGAAGCAGGTTTCGCCAAGGGTAAACGGTGGGAACATCGAGGTCGCCGGCAACGAGCACTTTCCCATCCGGCTGCACCACGAGAGAACGAACAACACAACACGCACTCCCGAGAATATTGAAATTGGTGTCCCGAGTCCCGTCGCCATTGAGCCGGGCGACAGACCATCCCTGACCGGTGCCATGGCCTCCGATGAACACCTTTCCGTCCGCCTGCACGACAATCGCCGAAGTGGGAAGAAATGCTGCTGTGTTGAAAGTAGTGTCCAGGCTTCCATCGGCGTTGAGCCGGGCAATCCCGCTCCGGTTCGTGCCATTGACAGCGGTGAAAGCGCCGCCGATCAGCACCTTACCATCGGACTGGACGGCTACGGCTCGCACCTCGTTGTTTGCTCCGGCGCCCGGATTGAAACTGGTGTCCTGTGTTCCGTCGGCATTCAGGCGGGCAATACCGCGATTCGTGGGAACGAAATTCGAGAGGTTGTAGAAATCTCCTCCGATCACGACTTTGCCGTTTGACTGCAAGACAACTGCATTAACAGCGCTGGAGGCGTAAAAATTGGGGTCATTGAAGCTGGTGTCCGGACTCCCATCGCCGTTGAGCCGCGCAATAAAGTTGCGAGTTATGCCAGCGACGCTGTTGAAAATTCCCCCGATGATGACCCTGCCATCGGGCTGCGCAGTGAGAGCGTTGATGTTTCCGGGGATGGAAAAATTGGTGTTACCGGGAATGAGAAGATACTGGATTAACTCCGGACTAAAGCTCGTGTCCACGCTGCCGTTCTGATTGAGACGAGCGACGCCGTATCGCGTGAGGCGGTTGAAACTGGTGAAGTTTCCACCGACAAGCACTTTGCCATCGGACTGCGGCGCTAAAGCATGAACGGCGCTGCTCGCGCTACCGCCCGGATTGAAACTGGGGTCCAGATTCCCATCGGCGTTGAGGCGGGCTATGTAGTTGCGTCCCGCTCCATTCACAAGCGTGAACGTGCCCCCGATGAGTGGCTTGTCGTTCGGCTGCACAATCACCGTGAAGACAACCTCGTTTGCGCCGGTGCCTGGGTCGAAATCGGTGTCCAGACTTCCATCGCCGTTGAGTCGGGCGATGCGGTTCCGGATCATGCCGCCGGCACTGGTGAATGTTCCCGCGATGAGCACTTCGTCATCGGACTGAAGAGCGACGGAATAGATTGCGCCGCCGCCTACGCTGCCGGGATTGAAACTGGTGTCCAGGCTGCCATCGCTATTGAGCCGCGCGATGCGACTGCGGTTCGTGCCGTTGACTGAGTTAAAATCGCCGCCGATGAGCGCTTTTCCGTCGGATTGCACAACAACGGATCGAACGCTGGAGTTCGCTCCCGTTCCTGGATTAAAAGTTGTGTCGAGACTCCCGTCGGCATTGAGCCGGGCGATTCGATTGCGGTTCGTACCGTTGACACTGGTGAACTCGCCTCCGATGAGCACCTTGCCATCGGGCTGCACGGCGATTGAATAGACACCGAACGTGAAACCGAAACTTACTCCGGTGCCTGGATTGAAACTGGCGTCCAAGCTTCCGTCACTGTTCAGCCGCGCAATCCCGCTACGGTTAGTGCCGTTGACGGTGTTGAATGCGCCCCCGATCAATATTTTGCCGTCCGGCTGCACCACGATGGAATAGACATAGTTAGCGTTGAACCCCAGCAGCGGATTGAACTCGGCGTCCAGGCTGCCGTCGCCATTCAGCCGAGCGACATAATCGCGGTCCGTGCCGTTGAAGGACGTGAATCGGCCCCCGATAAGGACCTTTCCGTCGGCTTGCAGAGCAATTGCGTAAACCGGGCTTATGCCAACAACATAACCAGACGGTAATCCCGATCCTGGGTTGAAGCTCGCATCCACGCTTCCGTCAGTGTTTAGCCGGGCGATGCCTGGGCGAGGCGTTACAAACCCTCCACCTATGATGATCTTCCCGTCGGGTTGCACGGCCATCGGCCAGATCGTGTAATCCACGCTGGCACCGGCATCAAAGGACGGGTCCACATCACCGGGTCCAGCGTGTGCATGAAGAACCAATCCGGCAAGAAGCAGAGACAAGACTGCGGCAAGAAGACGGTAGTGCTTCCGTCCCGCTGGAGTGCTTTGACCAGTTCGAAAATCGAGCGGCGGGCGCGTTAAGCGAACGTGCGTTGCTTCAGCCGGCCGACGCAGGATCGTCGAGAGGGGGTCATAGTTGGGCCTTTTCATGAGTCTTTGCCTGGGTTCAGACCGAAGTATAAAACACTTCGCCTTTTTCTACAAACTTCCTGCCACTTTTCTTCCATTCCCTTTTCGACGCCTCTTCTTCGGCGATACCTTGTTCCGCCACATATTTCCGCACGTCCTCGGTTATCTTCATGCTGCAAAAGTGTGGCCCACACATTGGAACAGAAATGCGCGGCTTTTGCGCCTTCCTGCGGGAGCCTCTCGTCGTGTAACTCGCGCGCGGTGACGGGGTCGAGGCTGAGGTTGAATTGATCTTCCCAGCGGAA
>CAZCUL010000067.1:0-14062 GCA_964501475.1 uncultured Verrucomicrobiota bacterium
CTTCGGCCAGTTGCGGTTCCCGCAAGAGCAATGGCGAAGGCTCGCCTTTGCCCAACTCCTTCCATTCCTTCCGCGCCACTTCCGCCTCGGCCTTTTCCCGTGTGAGGCGAACCTCCGCTTCCCGCACCTGGGCGGTCGCGCGAATCCTGGCCAGCTCGTAATCCCGCGGATCAATCCGGACCAGCGTGTCTCCTTCCTGAAAGAACCCGCCCGCCGCCAGAGAAGGCGACATTTCCACCACTCGCCCGGCAACTTCCGCCACAAGCTGAATGTCCCGGCGGGGCATGACCGTTCCCTGGCTGTGAATGGTGAATTGATGGTTGGCGTGCCGCGCCTCGACGACACGCACCAGCGGCGGCAATACTTCGACCGGCTGCGGCTTGACCTCACGCCGCAATGCAATCAGCACCGCGGCGCAACCGACCGCGCCGATCACCACGATGACAGGTAAAATGGCCTTGGCGCGCGTGCTCATGGGGTTTGCTCGTGAAGGCGGGACAGGCGTCCGGCCTGTCCCGGCCGGGGAACGGCAATCCGCGGACTTGAACCAGACATCCCCGAACTCTGGCGCTTGCGCGGGACGGGCGCGAGGCCTGTCCCGCTCGCCTGGTTCGTCTGGAAACCGCCCCCAAGGGCCAGATGCAAATCCACCCGATTGTCCAGGCGCGCCCGGCGGACGCGGATCAACTCGCTTTCGGCCTCCAATGCCCGCCGTTGCGCTTCCAACACAGTCACGAAATCCTCCAAGCCGGAAGCGTAACGGTCCTCGGCCAGACCTTGTGCCGCGGTCGCTTGAGTGGCGGCATCGCGGACCTGCTCTTCGCGTTCCCGCAGCCATTGTTCGCCAGCCAGGGCGGTTTCCACCTCCGCAAAGGCCCGGAGCAATTCGCCCGCATACTGCGCCGCGGCCTGGCGGGAACGGGCCTTTGCCAGATCGACACCGGCTCTCAGCCGGCCGCCCTGAAAGATCGGTTGCGCGAGGTTCACCGCCCACGACCACACCGTAAAATCGCTGGAAACCAGGTCCTCCAACTCCGATGTGCTTGTCCCGCCGCCAGCCGTCAGGCTTAAACGGGGAAAGAGCGCCGCCCGCGCCTCTTTCACCCGCGCTTGCGACGACGCAAAGCGCCGCTCCGCCGCGGCCAAATCCGGACGCCGCAGCAAAAGTTCCGACGGCAAACCCGCCGGCACCCCGGCCGAAAGTTCCGGGAATTCTGCGGACACGCCCAGATCGCCCGCGGGATAACGACCGGCCAGAATCTCAAGTTGCCGCACGGCCCGAGCGCGCTGGAGCCGCCGTTCGCGCAGCAGCGCTTCCGCATTCGAAAGGCTGCTCAGCGCCAGCCGCACATCGAGCGGCGAGCGCAACCCCCGTTCGTAGCGGGAACGAACCTTTTCGGCCGTCTCATCGTAGTTCCGCGCGGTCTGACCGGCCAATTCCACCTGCTGTTCCGCTTCCGCCGCGGCCAGCCAGGCCTTGGCTGTCTGGGCCGCCAACGACAGATACGCGCCGCGCAGTTCCTCCTCATTCGCCTCCAGCTCCGCCCGCGCCGCGCGCTTCCCGGAGCGAATCCGCCCCCACAGGTCGAGCTCCCAAAATGTATTCAGCGAAACTCCGTAACTGGTGCTTCGTGATGTGAGCACGCCGGCGGAACTGCCCGGAATCGGCAGCCCGATAAAATTCTGCTGCCGGCGCGCAGCGTCCAAATCCGCCTCGAGGCCGGGCCACAATTCCGCCCCGGCAATCCGTGCTTCGGCTGCGGCCGCATCCAAACGCGCGAGCGCCAGGTGCAAATCGGGACTGCGCCGCCAGGCTTCCCCGATCAAGGCGGTCAATTGCTCGTTCCCGAGATCGCTCCACCAGGCGTCGCCGATCGGCCGTGAATCCGCCGTTTCAGCAGACCATCGCGGCGGCACCGCCAGATCCGTCTCGACAGCTTTGCGCGGCGGAGAGTGAACGCAGGAAGCGGACAAGGCCAGCAAACCGGCAACGGCGGCGATCCTCATCGTCGCTTCCTCCGTTCCTTTGCGGGCACGCGCATGCCCGCCGCCAGGAATGCCACCAGCCTGGCGATAATCCCCTCCACATCGTAAGGGTCGCACAAGCCGCCTGAAAGCGACCGGGGCCGTTCCGTGTCCGCCATGGTGTGGGCCATGGCGCCGACCACAAAATGAATGCGCCAGAAAAGCTCGGCCCTGGGCAATCCGGGCAAAGCACGCTGGAAAGCGCCCGTGAAGCGGCGCACGGTTTCGCCGAATTGATCCATCAGCATTCGCTGCCAGGTTTCGTCCGGTTCGGCATAGGTCCGGCCGAGCAAACGCATGAACACCTTGCCGCCGCGTTCGGGATCGCGGCTCACGCGCAGGGCCGGCGCAATCAATGCCTCCAAAACCCCTTCCAGATCGGGCTTGCTCTTCCCGGCCCGGGCCTCGACGGCGCCCAAAAGCCGCAGCCGCTCCTCGTTCAACGGACCAATCCGCCGGCTCAACACCGCCCGGATGAGTTCGTCCCTCGATCCGAAGTGATAATGGACGGCCGCCAGATTGACCCTGGCCTTCGTAATCACATTCCGGAGGGACGTGGCGCCAAAGCCCTGCTCGGCGAAAAGCCGCTCGGCCGTGTCGAGGATGTGGGTCTTGGTATCCGGAGCCCGCATGGTTCAAACAATCGATTTAAACGACTGTTTGAACGCTAACAATTGCGCCGGCCCTGTCAAGATCCGTGGGCTGCCGGGCTGCCGGCGATTTGCCGCCTCCCGGGTTGCGCCAAATGCGAATCCCAAGCATCTTCCCCGGTGACGCGCCGCCAGGACGGCGCCGGGACACGGGAACGGGCGGGAGATCGGGAAAGCGGGACGCATGGAACAACGCGTTGGGAAAGCCGAAGGCCGGGCCGCCGCGCCGGCGGGAACAAAGCGCCGCAAGGTTGCCCTCTTTATTAATTCCGCCGCCGGCTTACGGCTGCCGGGCCGGCCGCGGGTTTCTCCAGGCGACATCGCCGACCTTTGCTCCCGAGAAGGACTGGACACTGTTCTTCATGATATTCCTCCCACCGGCCTGGAAGAGGCGGTGCGCGCCGCCATTTCTGGTCAGGTGGACATTGTGGCGGCGGGCGGGGGCGACGGCACCATGAGTTCCATGGCCGGCATTTTGGCGGGCGGTTCGGTGCCGCTCGGGATATTGCCGCTCGGGACCTTGAACCATTTTGCCAAGGACCTGAATATTCCGCTCGATCTCGAGGAGGCAATTCGCTGCTTCGCCCGGGAATCCGCGCGCGAGATCGATGTGGGAGAGATCAACGGGTCGGTGTTCATTAACAACGCCTCTTTGGGCGGCTACCCGCACGCGGTCAAGCTTCGGGATGCGCAGCGCCAGCGGTTCGGCCGGGGCAAATGGCTGGCGATGTTCATCGCCTGCGTGGCCATCTTTCGCCGCTACCCGCTTCTGCGGCTCAAGCTCGCCCTGGAAGGCCAGGAGGTGCGCCGGACCACGCCGGTTCTGTTCGTGGGCAACAACGAATACACCATGAGCTTCTTCACTATCAAGCTGCGCCCCCGTTTGGATCAGGGAAAGCTTTACGTCTATCTGGCAAACTGCCGCAGCCGGTCCGCCTTGGTGCGGCTCTTCTGGCTTTATCTCGCAGGCGGACTCGAGCAGGCGAAGGATTTTGAATCGTATGCCGTCGCCGAGTGCTGGGTCGAGACCGGCCATCGGCAATTGCAAGTAGCCCGGGACGGCGAAGTCTTGCAGCTGCCGGCCCCGTTGCATTTTCGCACCCGGCCGGGAGCTTTGAAGGTGATCGCGCCCCCGCCGAAGCGCCAAACATCGTGAGCTACTGCAAAACCCTGGGATGAGAACGATTGCGCACATCTCGGACCTTCATTTCGGCAAGGCGGACCCGGCGGTTGCGGCGGCTTTACTGGACGATCTGCGCGAGCTGAAACCGTCGCTGGTGGTCGTAAGCGGCGATCTGACTCAACGGGCCCGCCGCGGGCAATTTCAGGATGCGCAGGAATTTCTCCGGAAGATTCCGTTTCCCATCCTGGTCATTCCTGGCAATCACGATGTGCCGCTCTACGACGTCTTTCGACGTTTTCTGTCACCGCTGGGCCGCTATCGCAAGTTCATCACCGACGACCTGACCCCGCTCTTTCGCGACGAGGAGATGGCGGTGTTGGGGATTAATACGGCGCGTTCGTTCACCTGGAAGAGCGGGCGCATTTCGATGGATCAGATCGCCCGCATCCGCGAGCGGCTTTGCCCGGTCCGCGATACTCGATTCAAGATCATCGTGACGCATCACCCCTTCATTCCTCCGCCCGAGGAGCCTGAGGCGGGCATTGATCTGGTAGGCCGCGCCGTCAAAGCCATGCGTGTGATTGACGAATGCGCAGTGGACTTGCTGCTTTCGGGGCACCTGCACCACGGGTACACCGGCGATGTGCGGACCTATTATCCGGCTACAAAGCGGTCGATCATTGTCGTGCAGGCGGGCACGGCCATTTCGCACCGGGTGCGCAACGAGCCCAATGGCTACAATCACCTGGTGCTGGACGAAAATCATATGTGGATCGCCGTTCGGGTTTGGAAGGAAGGCCGTTTCCAGGAAGGGCAAACTGTTTCCTACCGTTTGCGCGACGAGGAATGGCGTCTGGAAAAAGAGGCGCCAACGTAGCGCAGCTCCTTTCGCCAGCCCAGGCCGGCAGAAACCCGGGCATGTCGCCGTTTGCGGACTATGCTCGCAACGGTATGTGCCGGCGAGTTCAGGCCCTTCCTCCGCGGTCAATCTCCCCGTTCCGGCCCGATGCTTCGCAGGCTGGCATTCGTCATCCAGCCTGTTACCCTGCGGCTCATGAAGGCGAAGGAGAAGACCGGAGGTAAAGGCCGCTCGCGACGCGCGCCCGCGAAACGCGCCAGCGGAGCGGTTGGCAATCGCCGTCCGGTGGTGCCGTTGGGGGAGCGCCGTTTGGAGTTCGGAGGCAAATGGGATTACGCGCCCGCGCCCGAAGATCACAAATACGTTCGCGTGAATCCGCGCCAGAGGCTTTTCATCGGCGGCGAATTCGTCACGCCGCGTTCCGGCCAATACCTGGACTCGATCAATCCGGCAACGGAAGAAAAGCTGAGCGAAATTCCACTCGCTGGCGAGCGCGACGTGGACCGGGCGGTTCGGGCGGCGCGCCGCGGTTGCGAGAAGCACTGGAGCAAACTGGCTCCGCGGGAGCGCGGCAAATATCTCTATCGCATCGCGCGCATCATCCAGGAAAAGGCGCGGGAGCTGGCGGTGTTGGAGACGCTCGATGGCGGCAAGCCGATCAAAGAAAGCCGCGACTTTGACCTGCCGGCGGTGGCGGCGCATTTTTTCTATTACGCCGGTTGGGCCGACAAGCTTGCCTACGCCTTTCCCGGGCGGAACCCGCGCCCGCTGGGGGTGGCGGGGCAGATCATTCCGTGGAATTTCCCGTTATTGATGGCGGCCTGGAAGATTGCGCCTGCTCTGGCTTGCGGCAACACCGTCGTGCTCAAGCCGGCCGAGACCACCAGCCTGACGGCGCTGGCGCTGGCGCAAATCTTTCAGGAAGCCGAACTGCCGCCCGGCGTTGTGAACATCATTACCGGTCGAGGCGAAACCGGCGCCAGCCTCGTGCGCCATCCCGGCATCGACAAGGTGGCATTCACCGGCAGCACCGCAGTGGGCAAGCAGATCGCCAAAGCTCTGGCCGGCACAAAGAAAAAGCTGACGCTCGAACTGGGCGGCAAGGGAGCAAACATTCTCTTTGAAGACGCTTCCATCGACCAGGCTGTGGAGGGCGTGATCGCGGGCATTTACTTCAATCAGGGTCACGTCTGCTGCGCCGGTTCACGGTTGTTCGTCCAGGAAGGAATTTATGGCGCGGTCATTCGGAAACTGCGCGACCGCATTCAAACACTCCGGGTCGGCGATCCGCTCGATAAGAACACCGACATCGGCGCCATCAACTCGCTCCGGCAACTTCAAAAAATCCGGGCTCTGGTTCAGGCCGGCATCGAGGAAGGCGCCGCTTTGGAGCAATCGCGCCGCCCGCTCCCGGCCAAAGGTTATTGGTATCCGCCGAGCTTTTTGTCCGGAGTCACCATGAGCCATCGCGTCGCGCAGGAAGAGATTTTCGGACCCGTCTTGAGCGTGATGACCTTCCGCACCCCTGAGGAAGCCATCGAACGCGCCAACAACACCCCTTACGGTCTGAGCGCCGGGGTCTGGACCGACAAGGGAAGCAAAATCTTCAAAATTGTGAGCCAGCTTCGGGCAGGCGTCGTCTGGGCCAACACCTACAATAAATTCGATCCCGCCAGTCCCTTCGGCGGCTATAAAGAGAGCGGTTTCGGCCGCGAGGGCGGGTTGCACGGGCTTCTGCCTTACGTGACGTTTTAAAGGCCCTGCAAGCCAATGCGCGAAGCGTTCACCCGGGGCCGTTGGAAAAATCCGCCAGGTCTTGGACTGCCCGCCCTCCATAGTATTACGGCGGACGGGCGCCAGTCCTCTGGCGCTTTGGCCTCGGGCGCAGGATGGACGGCGGACGAATCTTGCCCATAAGCTTCAGCACGCTCGGGAAGAAAGCGGTAGAGGACTCAGAGGACTACCGCACTCCAAGACGCTCCGCGTTCAGCCGGCGCCGTTATTACCGTGCCGGACTCATCCCGGTCTGAAGTTTCAGAGCTTACCGTCCGGCTTCGGTTGGCTCGGCGGTCGCTGGTGGCGGCTGGGTGCGCAGGTAGCGTTCGATGGTCCTTCCCAGATCGCGGCCGACACTCAAGTATCCTTCCTGCGTGGACTGCGGGGTGTTCCATCCGGTCTCGAGCGTCACTGCCACAACCTGAGGCTGGCAATGAAGGGCGACCCAGGTTTTGCTGATGCGCCGCCAGTTTTCATCGTAGTTCTCGCCCGACTCGACCACTTTACCGGCAAAGGGCAGCCGCCCGGTCATCTCCTCCGCCGCGGAACTCAAGAAGAAGTCGAGGTTGCGGCGGCCTCTGTCCGAGAGCAGCTCGCGCGGCGCAATGTGAAAGTGAACAGCGCGGTCGTTGGGCCCCGGATTGTGCAAATCAACGAAAAGATGCAGTCGTTTGTCCCGATCCATCGCGGAAATCCGATTCATGGCCGCGCGTACCTCGGGCCAGTGCGGTTCCTCGCTCCAATCACGATTATGATCGTGCGGTTTCTGATTCTTCCCGCCCGCGCCGCGCTCGACGTTATCGACGTCCATGATCGGCACCACCGTGATGGAAGCGTTGGTTCGCAGGGCTGCAGCGGACGAGTCGTCGGAAAGCAACCATTCGACGAAGCCGCGACAGACCCAACTCGAGCCGCTTTCCCACGCGTGTTGTCGGGCCTGTATCCAGATGCCATGGGTGTCGGCATCCGCGTTTTCGGGAGTAAAGCGCAGGGCGGGAATGGGGCGGCCTTCGCGGCTGCGGCAAAGGTCGAAAGGGATCGCCCGGGAATCTTTTCGAGCCGCTTCGCGAACCAGGGTTTGGGCGTCCTCCAACTGGAAAGGAGGCCCCCAGGCAAACCAGGCTTCGCGGGCATTGATGCGTTGGCGATAGACAATCCGGCCTTGTTGCCGGTCGCCGGCGGCGGTCTGCATCCATTGTTGCTGATCGAGACTGAATTGCGCCTGATCCGGACGGGCAAAGGTCATCCCGCCAACGTCCAGAGTGATCGTCTCGCCCGGCTCGATCCCCTCGAGCTTGAAATACCACCAGCATTCCCAGCCGCGATCGGGATTTGATCCGGGCAACAGGGCAATGCTGCGCGCTTGTTGGTCGATTTCTTCCACCGTGGCGGACCCGCCGGGAAAGTCGGTCATCACCCTGAGCGGAGCGGCCGACTGGAGAGGCGGGCAGACCCAAAGTCCAGCCACCACCGAAAGCCAAAGGTAACCTGGGCGCAGCTTCACGCGGGACACGATAGGGAAGAGGCGCAGGCGCCTTCAAATCTTTTGATCCGTTCGACCGGACGTTGCAAATGGATGCAGGGACTGGTATGAGGGCGCCCATGAAAGGACCGCTTCGATGCGTTGCGCGGCCATTGTCGGCAGCGCTTGGGACAGCGGTTTTGTTGCTGTGCGGCGGCTGCTCGACTTTCGATCATGAATGGAAAGCCGCGGCTGCCAGGCCTGCGCCCACCAACGACATTGCCGGCTGCTGGGAAGGAAGTTGGCAGAGTGAAGCCAATGGCCATTCCGGGAAACTCCGCTGTGTGGTGAGCCAGCGTGCGGAGACGGAATATCGAGCCCATTTCCGGGCGTATTTCTGGAAAATCTTCCGCTACAGTTATGTGGTGCAACTGGAAGTCTCCCGGACCGATCATCTCTATGCATTCGAGGGCGCCTCGGATATTGGCTGGCTGGCGGGCGGGGTCTATTCGTGTCAGGGAGAGGCCACGCCGGATCGTTTCTCCGCCACTTACCGTTCAAAAAAGGACCATGGCACGTTCGAAATGACGCGGCCTGAGATGCACCCCTCCCCGCCCCCGTAAACATTTGCTCCCGCGGCAGCAGTTGAGCCCCCGGGTTCCTCCATTTCAGCTCGGTTCGAAGCGCTGGGGGCTGGGGAGGTCCGACCTCAGGGAAAATGAGATGACCGGCGGCCTTCCGACATTTACGACAGAAGTCTGCATTTTGCTGAGCGCGGCTATCCCCAGCCGCAGCGGGTCGGACCTGCGAAAGTGGCCTGGCGGATTCTCCCGGGTGAGCGCGTTCCCCGGCTGCGGCGGCTGAGGACAGCGGCGCTCCGGTTAAAATGAAAATCGCTGCATTTAGGATTGCCTGCATTCCGGCAGAACTTAGACTTGGGCACCAGACCAGCGTATGCATTTCGGCGTCGATTATTATCCGGAACATTGGGTTTATCCTTACGGCGGCAGCGCCGAAGAGCCGGAATCGCGCTGGGAACGCGACGTTGAGTTGATGGTGGAGGCCGGGATTAATGTGGTCCGGATGGGTGAATTTGCCTGGGGCCTTTACGAGCGGGAGGAGGGGAAATTCGATTTTGGATGGATGCGCCGTTGCATGGACCTGATGGCGCAGGCGGACATCAAAGTGGTGCTGGGCACGCCCACGGCCGCCCCGCCGGTCTGGCTCTGCAAGAAACATCCGGAGATCCTGCCGGTCGATGCGCACGGGTTGAAGCGCCAGGAAGGAACGCGGCGGGCCTACTGCATGAACAGCGATGTTTACTGGGATTATTCCCAGAAAATCATTCGCGCGACGGCGGCGGCTTTGGGGCATCATTCCCAGTTGATTGCCTGGCAGATCGATAACGGCCTGGGAGCGCATTCGACCGAGGCTTCCTTTAACGAGGAGACGCGTCTGGATTGGCACGCCTGGCTGAAGGCGAAGTACGAAAGCATCGACCGGCTCAACGACATGCTGGGGCTGCGCTTTTGGGGGCAGGTCGTCACGGAATGGGAACACGTGCCGATGCCCATGGCCGCCCCGGCCGACCACAACCCCTCGCTGGTGGTTGATTGGATGCGCTTCTGCAGCGATACGATCGTGGCCTACGCCAAAATGCAGGCCGATCTGCTGCACGAACTGACGCCGAGTATCCCGGTGACGCACAACATGCGCGCACTGGCCCGGGATTACGACTACTTCGACATGGCTGAGGTCCTCGATTTCGTCTCGGTGGACAGCAACGCGACGATCAAAGCCAAGTCCTCCGAGCTGGCCTGCGAGATCGACCTGATGCGTTCGCTCAAGAAGGTTAACGTCCAAAGTCCCGAGGACGATCCCGGGTTCTGGGTTATCGAGCAAAAGGCCGGGCACGTCAACTGGCAGGAGGTCAACTCTCTGGTGCGTCCCGGCGTGGTGCGGCTTTTCACCTATCAGCTCATCTCAAGAGGCGCCAGCGGCGTGCTCTACTTTCTTTGGCGCCAGCCGCGCATCGGCCAGGAGAAGTTTTATGGCGGCGTCCTGACTCACGATGGCCGGGCCAGGAATCGCGGTTACGAAGAGATCAAACAATTGGGCCAGGAAATGGGCCGGCTGGGCAGCGTCCTCAAAGGCACCCGGGTCGTGGCCGAGACCTGCATCCTGATGAGCCACGACAATGACTGGAGCCTGCGGTACGCGCGCCAGCCGAACCAGTTTTTCAATCAACGCGAGCACCTGCAGCTCTTTTACAACGCGCTGCACGACCGGAATATTCCGGTGGATTTTGCGCGGCCTACCGAGGATTTATCGAAGTACAAGCTGGTCTTCGCGCCCTCGCTGCAGTTATTGGCCGGGGGGGAAGCCGACCTCCTCAAGCTCTATGTGCAAAATGGGGGCACCCTGGTCGCCACCTTCAACACCGGGCTGGTGGATGAACATCACATCGCTCCCGATGGCGGGATTCCTTACGGGCTCACTGACCTGTTCGGGATGGAGGTGGCGGAATTCGACCCGCTGCCCCAGGGAGAAGAGAACCATTTGACGATCAAAGGCCCCTTCGCGGCCACGCATCTGCATCCGGCGCGCATTTGGTGCGATATTCTCGAGCCGAAGGAGGCTCAGGTGCTGGGAATTTACGCGAAGGACTTTTATGCGGGGCGTCCGGCGCTGACCATGAACAACTACGGACTGGGCAAGGCGATTTACATCGGCACCATGAGCCACCAGTTCTTCTATTACGACCTGATCGTTTGGCTTCGGCAAATGTGCAATCTTTACCCGCTCCTCAAGGTGCCGGATACGGTGGAAGTGAGCATGCGCCAGAAGGAAAACACCAAAGTTTATTTTCTGCTCAATCACCAGAACTCGCCGGTGCGCATCTCGTTTTACAAACCGATGCACGATTTCCTGACCGGGAAGACGTTTACCGGCAATTACGACCTTCCACCGCACGGCGTGCTTGTCCTGGATGAACAAAGCGACCGGGAGCAGGCCGAAGCCGAGGTCGAGATCGAGCCTGAAGCCTGAGCCATTCCTCCATCGTGCAAAAGCACTTCAAACGCCCCCCCAGATTCTTTCCTCCCCTGGGACCGCCCAGGCTTAACGAGCGTCAAAAAGCCTTCGCTGCCTGGCACAGAGAAGACCCGCTGGCGGCTTCCAGAATGGAGCGCAAAGCCCAGTCCTCCGGCGATATCATGCCACGCGTTCTCGATCATCTGCGCATCAACCGCCGACAAAGCGAGACGGAGATTCTCAAGGTTTGGAGTCACCTGATCGATCCGGCCATCGCGGCCCACGCCAAACCGACCGGCTTGTACAAAGGCACGCTCTTTGTGACTGTGGACAGCCATCCCTGGCTGGACGAGATCGTGCGCTATCGCCGCAAGGAGATTCTGACACGGCTTCAACACAGCTTTGGCAAAGACCTCATTGCCCGCATTTCGTTTCGAGTGGGCTGACGGATGGCAGGCCCCTCGGCGGCGCCATGAGCGGATCGCGACCTTTCAATCGCCCGCCGCGCGGCATTGTGCCCCGGAAGGCAACGCCGCTTGAAGACCGCGACAAACGGGACGCGGGCGGGCTCGAACGGCTGACGCCCAACCTGCATGAATCCGCTTCCGCTCATTGACCTGAGCGTCCTTGTGCTCTACCTGGGCGGGATCCTTCTCGCCGGCTGGTGGGTCGGCCGCAGAAGCACCAATCCAAACGAATTCATGGCTGCGGGCGGCAGAGTTCCGGCATGGGCTGTCGGCCTGTCGGTCTTTGGGACTTTCGTCAGCAGCATCAGTTTTCTGGCTCTCCCCGGCAAAGCCTTTGCGGAGAATTGGACCGCATTCGCCTTCAGCCTTTCCATTCCTTTGGCGGCGTGGATGGCGGTGCGATTTTTCGTGCCGTTTTATCGACGAGGCGGCGTGGTCTCGGCCTACGAACACCTGGAACATCGCTTTGGCGCCTGGGCCCGCACCTACGCTGTCGGCTGCTACCTGCTGATCCAACTGGCGCGGATGGGAACAATCATGTACCTGCTGGCTCTGGCCCTGGCTCCCTTGCTGGGCTGGAACATCCCCACAGTGATTGTGCTGACCGCGGCGGTGGTGATCCTTTACACCTTTTTCGGCGGAATGGAGGCGGTGATTTGGACGGACGTGGCGCAAAGCATCGTTCTGATCGGCGGCGCCCTCGCTTGCGCGGGTCTGGTCCTGTTCGATCTGCCGCAGGGTCCCTCGCAACTCTTTGCCATCGCCTCCGAACATCATAAGTTCAGTCTTGGCGATTTCGGGACGAGCCTGTCCGAGGCCACGTTCTGGGTGGTGCTGGTTTACGGTCTCTTCATTAACCTGCACAACTTCGGCATCGATCAGAGCTACGTGCAGCGCTACCACACCGCCCGGAGCGAGCGCGAAGCAAGGCGCAGTGTCTGGCTCGGCGGATTGCTTTACCTGCCGGTGTCCGCGCTCTTCTTTTTCATCGGGACCGGTCTCTTTGCATTTTATACGGCGCGGCCGGAGTTGCTGCCGGCGGGTTTCAACCCAACGACCGATGCCGACAAAGCCTTTCCTCATTTTATCGTGCATCAATTGCCTGCGGGCGTTACCGGACTCGTCATCGCCGCCATCTTTGCCGCAGCCCAATCCACCCTTTCCAGTTCGATGAATTGCGCCGCCACGCTGTTTCTCTGCGATATCTATAAACGCTATTTCCGTCCGGGCGCGGGCGAGCGGGAATCGATGCGCGTGCTTCGGCTCTCCACGGTTGTGGCGGGCGGTCTTGGGACCGGGGCGGCACTGGCGATGATCGAAATCAAAAGCGCCCTGGACACGTGGTGGCAATTGGCGGGCATCTTCAGCGGAGGCATGCTCGGGCTGTTTCTGCTCGGGCGGCTCTCGCGGCGCGCCACGAGCCTTGCGGCGGCGGCGGCTGTGGTTTTGGGAGTGTTGCTCATAGGCTGGATGACCTGGCAATGGGAGGTTCTGCCCGCGGAGTGGCGCAGTCCTTTTCACGGCTTTCTGGTTCCGGCCTTCGGCACGAGTGCCATCCTGATTTTGGGACTGCTTTTCGGACGGCTGATGAGCGGAATGCGCAAAGTGGAATTGGCTAAAACGAAATGAGTGAACAGGACGGGAGGGGCTAAAAGTGCGTGAGCCGTTCGAGTTCGCGAACGCGCCTTTCGATTCTGGCCTTGGTTAATTTGGTCGTCTGGGTCAGGCCAAAACCTTCGCAGCAGAACGAGGCAACCACACTGCCGTAGATCATGGCGCGCCGGAGCTTGCGCTCGACCGGGCCCGGAGTATTGGCGAGATAGCCGACCATGGCGCCGACAAACGAGTCGCCCGCCCCGGTGGGATCGCAGACATCGTGGAGTGGATAGGCGGGAGCCACGAACATGCCCCGGGGACTGGAAAGAATGGCGCCATGCTCGCCCTTTTTGATGATGACGTATTTAGGGCCGAGTTTGTGGATTTCGCGCGCGGCCTTGAGCATGTTGTTTTGGGTGGTGAGCTGGTGCGCTTCGCTCTCGTTAAGAACGAAGGCATCCACCCGTTTCAGGAGCCTCAACAGGTCTTCGAGCGCAATGTTCAGCCAGAGGTCCATGGTGTCGGCCACGACGAACCGGGCGCGCTGCATCTGGTCGAGAACATGATGCTGCAGGCTCGGAGCAATGTTCGCCAACAGGACAAACCGGGAGCGCTGATAGACCTTTGGCAGCGTGGGGGTAAATGTTTCGAAGACTCCCAGCTCGGTCGTGAGCGTGCGGCGGTTGTTCATGTTCACCTCGTACTCGCCGGACCAGTGGAACGTTTTCCCGGGGAGAACCTGCAAACCGGCCAGGTCCACCGCGTGCTTTTGGTAAAGCTTGATGTAATGCTTCGGGAAATCGTTGCCCACCACCCCGACCAGCCGCACCGGGCCGAAGAAACTGGCGGCCACGGCCGCGTGACTGGCGGAGCCGCCCAGCAGACGGGGATTCTCGGCAGCGGGAGTTTTGATGGAATCGAGGGCGGTGGAACCAACAATCAATACGCTCATGACTTTTCCCAATCGGCGCCGGCTTCTTCTTTCTTTCTCATCAGCGGCGGAATGTTAAAAAGTTCTTCACTGCAAGACAAGCCTCGGGAACGGACGTTCTCTCCCTTAAACTGGTAGGG
>CAZCUL010000068.1:0-4325 GCA_964501475.1 uncultured Verrucomicrobiota bacterium
CCTACCACCCGAATGGCTTGAGGATGGCAGCCCAGGTTTCGCAAGCGGGCTGCGTCCTCCTCGTTTTGACACCCGACCCCGGTAAAACCTGCAAAAATAGGCCCGAATAGAAATCGAAAGAACTTGTAACCGCGATACGAACGCTTCGAGAGCCGGGCGTTCACGAGAAAGGTGGGAATGCGCAAATCGCGCGCCCGCCACAGGAAATTCGGCCAAATTTCCGCCTCCACCAACACAATCGCTTCCGGGTGAATAGTGGCGATGGCTCGTTGCACACAAATCCGGCGATCAATCGGGTAATAAATCTTCTGAATGTGCGAAGGAAGCTTCCGCTGCAGTTCGCCCATGCCGGTGGAAGTTGTGGTTGAGACGACGATCTTGAGGTTGGGAACGCGCGGCTCGAGTGCGCGGATCAATTGGGTGCAAATGTTGACTTCTCCAACGCTGACGGCGTGAAGCCAAAGGACATGACGGTTGGTGATGGCCTGTTTGACCTTGGAGCTGTAGCGGCCGAACCGTTCGCCAAAACCGGAAGCCCAATTGCCTCGCCGCCACATCTTCAAGAAGTAAAAAGGCGAGCTGAGCACAAAGAAGATCGTGAATACGATGTTGTAAAGAAGGCGCATTCCAGGCTCGGCGATCTACGTCGCCGGATTATTCAACAAATGGATCAAGCAGTCCAAAGGATTCTTTTCCTCGCGTTTTGCACGCCTGCCGCGGTGGTCCTGAAATCAGCCTGTTCGCCTGCGAGGAGCCATTCCCAAAAGCAGCTTGGGGCTTTCGAAAAGAATTGTCCGGGCTATGGCCAAGGCCGCCTCCAATGAATATTGACCTTGCGCAATCTTTTCCGCCAAAACCCGGGCCAACTGCTTGCGGACGATGATCGCTTTGGCATAGGCCCATTCCACACAATAAGCATCCGAGAAAAACCCGATTTGTTTCGTGGCCGGCAACATATCGAGCCGCTCGCTGATGATGTGGCGAATCGCATCTGGAAAGAAATTGTGCCACCAGTAGCCAGCCAGGCTGAAGTTCGGGAGCTCCCTGGCGAGGGTGCAGAGGGATTGGTTTGAATGCCGGCTGGCCAGGAAACACTGGAAGCGGAGCCGAGGATGCCGGGCGATCATTTCGCCCACCTGGGCAATCGTTCGCTGCGAAAGACGTCCACCGGTCTCGAAGGGCAACGGCTCCGCGCCAAGGCTGAATTGAAAGACAATCTCCTCTCCGTGATTCTCAAGCCTGCTTAAGAATGCTTCGTTGATGTATGCCGCGTAAATATCCCGTTCGGGAACTCCCCCCTGATGCCGTCCTTTTAAAGCCGCGGCCATCATTTCATCAGTCACCGGAGCGTAGTCCAGATCGGTCGAGAAATGCGTGGCGGTTGAGATCAACTCATCGAACGGAATCGCATTCACGTAATGATCGAGGGCCGCATGGACATCATCAAGCGAGCGAATGATCCGGTCGGTTGGTGGCCGTGCTCCATTGCCAATGGGAGACGGGCTCGAGGGCTGCCGCCCCCAACACCGCTCGAGCTCGTAAAGTGCCGTGTCGAATTCACCCCGCTGGCAGCGTGTGAAAAAGCCCCACTCCAACGAATACGAGAGGCGATTATCGTCCTGGCCGCCGCGTCTTGCCAGTTCAGTGCAGCTTCCCTGGATATGCACGCGGTCCAAAACAGAATGATGCCATTGCCAATCATCTGCTCGCTCGCGGATCAGATCATCAAGGCGCCGCCAATTGGCAGCGTCCAGGGGTTCAGCCCAGCCGTAAAGCTCCTGGAGAATGATCCGCACCGCCCAAACGGAACTGGTGTTTTGGATTGCGCCAAGAAAGGGCAACGCTTCTTCGATGCGCTGCCGCGCTTCCTCATCCGTTGGCCATTGCGGAAACTGCGTGAGCCGGCTGCCGCTCGGACAACCTGCGGAGTAAAGGTCGCTCACGACCATGTGATAAAGCAGAACATCGTGCAGCCCGCGCGCGCCCAACCGCCCCCCTGCCAGGTGTGTGTGGATATCCAACATGGGCGCTTCGCTCAGCGCCTCTTCAAGTTCGCGGATCAGTGGTTGGGCGGTCATGTGCGTCGGTTTTGCACGCAGTTTGTGAAAGCAACCGGCTCTTTGCAATCGCACTCGGTTCGTTAAACTGGAGACATGAAGCTTTACTTCCTGCGCCATGCCACGGCATCTCACATTGCGGCGAGCGACGACGCCCGGGAATTGACCAGCGCGGGGGAAGAAGAGGCCCGGATGCTGGGTCTGGCCCTGGCAAAACTGGGGGCGGCACCGGATCAAATCCTGAGCAGTCCTTTGTGCCGCGCGGTGCAAACGGCGAAAACTGTCGCCGAGCAGGCCGCCTCTGTTAAAGAGATTGTCCAGATCGCGGAACTGAGGAACGGCGTGTCCACAAGTGAGGTGCTGCAGCATCTCGCCAAATATCAAGCCAACGAGATCTTCCTTGTCGGTCACGCCCCAAGCCTGCCGCAGCACATCAGCATGCTGATTGGTGCCGCAGGCCGCGAGGCGGTGGCATTGGGAAAGGGCAGCGTGGCTTGTGTGGAGGTGGATATCCTCCGGGCCGGCGCCGGTCAGTTGCGCTGGTTGCTCCGACAAAAGCAGCTTCGGCTCATTGCCAGGCCTTGAGCCTCACCCGCACCATGCCCGAATTGGCCGAAGTGGAGTTCTATCGCCGCTGCTGGGATGCCGGCCTGCGGCAGCGCATTCGCGAGGTCAAGCTTCATTCCCGAAAGCGCGTTTTTCGGGGAACGGACACCCGCCAATTGGCGAATAGGTTGGCGGGAAGCCTTTTGATCGCCTCTTACGCGCGGGGCAAGCAAATGCTTTTCAAGTTCTCCGGTCAGAATTGGCTGGGCGTCCATCTCGGCATGACGGGCAAGCTGCGGTTGGAGGAAGGCGGCTTCAAAGCGGGACGCCACGATCATCTGGTGCTGCAGCAGGCGCGGCGAAGTCTTGTTTTTAGCGATATGCGCCAGTTCGGCCGAATTCTTTTTCATCACGGGCCGGAACCTCCCCAATGGTGGGCGCGAATCCCAGCCGACGTCCTGTCCGGGAAATTCACCGTGGCCGCTCTCCGCGAATTCCTGCGGCGACATGCCCGTTTGTCCATCAAGGCGGCCCTTTTGCTGCAGCGCGGCTTTCCAGGTGTCGGCAATTGGATGGCTGACGAAATCCTCTGGCGCGCCAGGCTGCATCCGCGGACAAAGGGCGTCCAAATCGAGAGAGGGCAGTTGCGTGAATTGTGGGCTCAAACGCGGTTCGTCTGCCGCCGGGCTCTTGAGACGATTGCAATTGAGGGTATCGATCCGCCCTCATCCTGGTTGATCCATCAACGCTGGGGCAAAGGGGGGCGATGCCCGCGTGACCAAACTCCATTACGGCGCGAAGTCATTGGCGGACGAACGACAGCCTGGTGTCCCAAATGCCAGGGGAAGGCCAAGGTTAAAAAGTAAAAGGTTAAAAGGTCGTGTCTCGGCCCCTTTCCAACCTTTTAACCTTTTTAACGTTTTAACGCCCGCCCACGCTGTTAGCTTTGTTGCGAAATGCGCCTGATTGACCGGTATTTGTTGCGCGAATTGCTCATCGCGTTTGCTTACTGCCTGGGTGGCTTCTTGATTTTCTGGATCACCTTCGATGTTTTCGACGAACTGCGCAGTTTCCAGAGACAGCATCTGACCGCGATCGACATCGTCGAGTATTACCTGGTGAAGATCCCGGAATTCCTGGTTTTGATCCTTCCGATAGGCCTGTTGCTGGCGATGCTTTACGCGCTGACGAACCATGCCCGTCACCACGAGATCACCGCAATCCGGGCGGCCGGAATCAGCCTGGGCCGCATTGCCCTGCCGTATCTGGGGGTGGGCTTTTGTCTGAGCGTGGGGGCCTTTGCTCTGAATGAATCCTTTGTCCCCCAGAGCGCTGCCCTGGCGGCGGAAATCGCCGCGCGGCATTCGGACGGCCCCGAAGCTGAATCGAGCGACTGGGTGCGCCAGCTCGGTTTCACCAACCTTAAGGAGAACCGAAAGTGGTTTATTCCTGCTTATAACCTGGAAACGCACGAGATGCTTCGGCCGCATGTCACCTGGACGTTGCCGGATGGAAGCAGCCGCGAGATCTCGGCCGAACGCGCCTTCTATGAAGACGGCCAATGGACTTTTACGAACGTTCAGGAGCTGGCGTACGTGGCCCAGGCCGCGGTGCCGATTCCGAAACGAAGCGATCTGCTCAGGCTCCGTCAATTCACCGAAACTCCTTCTCAGATTCAGAGCCAGATCAAAATCAACCGAATGAAGAGCTTTCGCACGGCTG
>CAZCUL010000069.1:0-3569 GCA_964501475.1 uncultured Verrucomicrobiota bacterium
AGATTCATCCCTTGTTCGTAGGCAGAGCGTTCGAACGCTGCGGATTGTTCAGGGAAACGTTGCCGTATTACGAGGCGATGGCGGCGTCGAACTTGTTATCTGACTCCACGAAGCGACTGGCCTGGCAGCGCTGGGCGCGAACGAAATGGCTGCAGGCGCTTCGCGAACGTGAGGCGAATGCAACCACCAGAGCGAACAAGGCTTATGGCGAGGCACTGGAGAAAGCCCAAAGCCTGGGATTCCCATCGCCAGAGGGCATTCCAGAGGAACTGCCATCTCCGCTGCCTGCCGTGGAACCCTTTCCAACTCAGATGCGACCAGAAGGTGCGGAAACGCAGGCGGTGGCGGTGAATCAGGACTTTTCGGCAACTCTCTCACTTGGCCCGTTGGAGGTTCGCGTAAGCCGGGACGGCACGAGGGTAAACATCACTCATACCGAGACGCTGAAACAGGCCTCAGTCCACATTCCGCGAATGTCCGTTTCATTCGAGGGCGAGGAGATCGGGATTGACTCCAGCCATCAGGTGAACTTGTCGGAATTCAATCTGAGGTTGGATCTATCCTCGCTCCCTGACGGCAACCTTGGCCTGCGAACATCAGACGGACGAGATCTGGCCGTGCGAGTGGCGATCCACGACACGGGTTCTCCGAAGCAGTAGATCGCTCGTGTTTACACGGCCGCCGCCCAGAGCGCCGCCGCCCTACCGGGCGTCCTACCATCACGCCGGAGCACCGGATGAATGCCTACGAGAAAAGCGCGACGTGCTGGAGTTGTTGCTTTCTGCCGCCGTATTGCCCGGATCGAACGGGTGTGGAAACTGCTGCACAGGCTCGGTATCCACAACGAATACTTTCTGGATTGCAGTTGCTGGAAAACGCGCTGGCTTAGGTCGAGCGCGGCTGCGACCGACACGGCGACGGCCACGAAGAACCAGAACCACGGCAGGCGGTCGCGTTGGGCGAACAGTTGCGTCGGGTCGAATTTCTTCCGGGCGAGTCGCGCGGGAGTCGCGCCGTTGCCGGTGGGCGTTTCACGAGGGCGGAGTTCGGTGGTTTCCATAGTGTCAGTAGTAATGGCCTTTGGTTTTTGCGATGAGTTCGCGAACGGCTTTGTCGCCGGTGATGTCGTCGCCGGGTCGTCCGCGAGCAGAACGTGGCGGCAGGCCAGAGCCGGCAATGATGATTGCTCCGGCGCTGCCATGTCCGGCGGCGCTGGAAAGTGTGCTAAGAATCGCGGCCATGCCCGTCGCGCCAGCGGTCACGGCAGGTACGCCGATGGGAGCGGCGACGGCGGCTGCGCCCGCAGTCGTGGCGGCAGTCTGGAAAAAGCTGCTGAACGCTCCGGCAATGAGCTGTCCGCCCGCGAGTTCACCAGTAGCGATGACCTTTTGAATCACCAGCGGGGCGGCGATGGTGCTGAACACAATCCAGAACGCCGCCACGGCCACGCCGAAGGTCGCTTGCAGCGAGTAGAGCGATGCCGTTGGATCAATGAACCGGAAGGACGGGTCGGTCATGAAATCCAGAATTCCCTGGGTGATGAGGGCGGCTACGGCCCAGCCGAGCGGCCAGAGCAACACACCGACGATGTGCATCAGGTAACGAGAGCCGATGGAACGCAGCGGCCGGATCGCCATGAAGCCGATGAGCAACGGCGACAGCGCGTATGCGGAGAACAGGATGAACTTTTGGATGATGTAGGCCCAGAAAAGCAGCAGTGCCGCGAAATAACCAACCAGCCAAAGAATTCCGGAGATAATGTGCTCGACCGTGAACGCGCGGATGTCGCCCAGAATGTCCCACCACGAACGGTCCTCGCCGGTGTCGCGGCGCACTTCGAGCAGGTGGTTGTATTGGTCTTGAACCTGGGATGGGTCAACGCCGAGACCGTCGAGGATCGAGGTTTGCAGGAGTCGCTGCGCTTCATTGCCCCATTGCGGTAGCATCACAAGCAATGCGGTCAGCACGAACAGCCGCACCATGTGCAGGATGAGCGTCTTGCCCGTGAAACCGTGGAGGACTTGGAGAATCGTCCCGACGATGAACAGCATGAACGCGACGATGCGCAGCAACTCGTGCAGTTCGGCGCACTTTTGCAGGAACGTCGGAAACAGTTGTTCAAAGGTGGCCATGCGTCAGTCAATTACGGGTGGCACGACAACAGGCGAAGAATTCCCTCGCCCCACGGCGAAGGAGTGGGGAGAGGGGACATTCCAACAACAGCACACGGACCTCCCCAATTCTCTCCTCCCTCGGGGGAAGGAGAGGGAGATTCCCATCGCTACGGTCATACAATCTGTCCGAAGATTCATCGCCGTTGCGTGAACGTTGTTTATCGCGTCGGGAACGCGGTGGGTGCGTGCATCAGGCGAAACGTCTGGCCGTATTTCTGCACGGCCTCAGTAAACTCGGCGTGCTGCTGTTCCTTCTTCGCCTCGATCTGCCGCTGCGCGTCGTTGCGATTCGCCACGTCCTGCACCAGCGCGGACGCGGTGGCCTGGTTGATCTCGTAATCCGTGTTGTTCAGCGCGGATGACAGGCCGATGAGTACGCCGGTTAACTTCTGGACCTCGGCGTCGGTCGTTGCGCTCCTGAGCGCCGTGGTCGTGCGTGCAATTTCCTCTTTCAGCGCAATGCGTCGGGCCGTCGCATCAGTCGAGACGGACAGGAAGTTGTCCGTCGTTTTCTGCACGGCTGCGACCGGCAGATACGGCGCTTCGCGGCGTGTCACGTTCGCGCCGTTCGGCGTGTTAAACGCCGTGCCGATGCTGGTGAACAGGCCGTTCGCGTTGTAGAGCATGGCTTCGCCTGCATCCACCGCACTTTCGAGTTCGGTGAGAGTCTGGCCGAGTTCCGTCTTGCGAAGGTCGTTCACAAGCGGCTGGACCGTCGCGAGCACGACGGCGTTTGGGTCGCCGAACAATTCCGTGTAGTGCTTGAACTCGTCGAGTTGCTCGGTGAGCATTTCGATTTGCTGCACCTGGTTGTTGATCATCTCGACGAACTTCGCGATTTCCTGCGCCGTGTTGATGACCGACTGAACGGTGTTAGCCGGGTCATAAACGACCCATTGCGCGCGTGCTGGCACGCTGATGCCGAGCGTAACGAGCGCGAGTGCGATGAATTTCTTCATGGTGTGCCTTTCGTTATGTTGTCGCTGGACGGCGGCAACACGCCGCCAATCACGTGAAAGGATTTACCACCAAGCGAAGAAGGCGCGGTGTATCACGCTCACGAGATTCAACGAAGTCCGTGGACAAGTTGCGCAGCGACATTGCTGGGTTCAGGGCGATGTCCCGGAATGGACAAGCGTTGGCTGGGTTGAATCCACGGAAATTCCCGCCTGTCCAAACAGCGGTTTCTGGTCATCACGTTTGGCTGGCAAGATCGCTTGCAGGCATCTATTCTTCCGGTATGGCGAGCGGCGCTCAGATCAAAGCATTGTTGAAAAGTCACGCTGAAGGTGACGATACGCAGTTTTACGCCATTGCTTTGCAGGTAGCCGCCGCGGAAGCGAGAAAGGGACATGCGGACATCGCCAAGGAACTTCGCGACCTGGTGGAAAACTC
>CAZCUL010000070.1:0-6516 GCA_964501475.1 uncultured Verrucomicrobiota bacterium
GCGCACGCCCGCAGCCGCCTGATGCGGGAAATTCAAGGAAAGGAAACCAATTACTATCTGGATTGGGAGGCGGTCGAGGTGCCAAACCAGAAGCGCACCCGCCTTCTGAACCCGTTCCAGCCTTAGCGACAGCTTGTCCCAAAACGGCCTCACCCAAACTTTGTCGGAAACTTTGTTGAGTAACGGAATGAATTTCGGGGCATTTCGACAAAGTTCGCGACAAAGTTTCCGACAAAGTTCACGAGCAGAACGCTCTTGGGACAAGCCTTAGCGACAGCTTGGGCGCTTCGGATGGAACGGTCAGCTTGCCTGTTCCATGCCGGCAACTCGCGCACCGTCTCGGCCCGGTTCGATCAATTTGGCCGCACTTCGTCTCCCACCTGGGCCTCGCCCTGGGTAATGTCCGCGACAGCAATGTTCTCCCGTTGCGGTCCGCTTACTTGCACCTCTCCCACCTTAAGGCCATTCCGATAGACGTTCAGCCGCTGATCGGCGGCAGGGGCGGTCCCGATCGGGAAACTCACGACCACATAGCGCGCGTTCGCATTTACCAGGGAAACCGACCCGCCCAAAGCCCCCCCCGGAGTGACAATCATCGTCGGTGGAGGCTGACTCATGGGCTGAGGTTGAGTGGCAGGAGGCGAGTAGGGCACATAAGCGGGCGTGGTTCCAGCCCCCGGCCAGCCTGCCTGGGGAGGCGGCGCCGCGGCTTCCTTCCTGACGCATCCGGCAAACACTAATCCACACAGTATTGAGAAAGTGATCCATCGCATGCCCAGTTACTAACTCAGGGACCGGCCCATCGCCCAGCAAAAATTCACAGGCCGGAGCAAGCCGTTGTCATGGCTCGATGGACTCAGAGACTTCGTGCCTGGCCGGAACGGTCCAAGGGAAACGCCCAGGCGCGCCCGGGCGCCAGTTTCATTGCCAAGCCGATGCGCGCTTTGCTAGCGTGCCGAGGTCATGAATTTCTTGGTCACCGGCGGCGCAGGTTTCATCGGCTCCCACGTTTGCGAGCGGCTTTTGCAGATGGGCCACGCCGTGTGGGCGTTCGATGACTTGAATGATTTTTACGACTCGAAGATCAAACAAGGCAACATCCGTGACATTCAATCGCTCGCGAAGCCCTTTAGCTTTGTCTTCGGCGACTTAACGGATCGCGCCGCCCTCGACGAACTGCTCAACAGTGTCCGTTTTGACCAGATCATCCATCTGGCAGCCCGCGCCGGCGTGCGGCCCAGCCTGGCGGAGCCGGCTCTTTACCAACGGGTGAACGTGGAAGGGACTGTGAACCTCCTCGAAGCAGCGCGTCAAAACCGCGTTAAAAAGGTCGCCATCGCTTCTTCTTCATCCGTCTATGGCGTCAATGCCAAAGTGCCGTTTTCCGAAAGCGACCCGATCTTTTCCGCGATTTCTCCCTATGCCGCCAGCAAACTGGCCTGCGAAGCCCTCGGCCATGTTTATCATCACGTTTACGGCATGGACATTGTCATGCTGCGCTTCTTCACGGTTTATGGACCACGCCAGCGGCCCGACCTGGCCATCCACAAATTCGCCCAACTCATCCACGCTGGAAAACCGATCCCGATGTATGGGGACGGCACCACCGCCCGCGACTACACTTATGTCACCGACACCGTCGATGGACTGATCGCCGCTACAGAGAAGACGTTTGGTTACGAGATTTTCAACCTGGGGGAATCGCAAACCGTCAGCTTGTCTTACCTGATCGAATTGCTCGAAAAAGCATTGGGCAGGAAGGCCGTCCTCGACCGTCAGCCTCAGCAGCCGGGGGACGTGCCCATCACCTACGCCAACATCGACAAAGCCGGAAGCCACCTCGGCTACGCGCCCCGGGTCAAAATCGAGCAGGGCATTCCACTCTTCGTCGAGTGGTTTCGCAAACATCGCACCTGAGCCGCATCTATGACTCAGACCGAAGAACTGCTGCGCGAACTCATTGCCATCCCGAGCGTGAATCCCGCCTTCCTGCCCGCGACCGATTTGCGGGCCGGTGAAAAGCAAGTGGCGGAGTTTGTCGCCGCTCTGGCCCGGCGCGCCGGGCTCGAGGTGAGCTTTCAGCCGGTCTTACCCGGACGTTCCAATCTGTTTGCGTATTTGAAACCGCTGCGCAAACCCCGGCGGCGGCTCGTGTTGGCTCCGCATTTCGATACGGTGGGCGGCGAAGATCCGTCCAACACGCTTTTCCAGCCGCGCCGGTCTCGCGGGCGCCTCTACGGCCGCGGCGCATGCGACACAAAGGGAAGCGTAGCCGCCATGCTCGCGGCGGTTCTCGACCTCGCCAAATCGGTCAACCGGCCGCGTGAAACCGAGATCATTTTTGCGGGGCTTGTGGACGAGGAATCCGGACAAGCCGGCTCCCGCGCCCTGGCTGCCAGCGGCTTCAAGGCCGACCTGGCAATTGTAGGCGAACCCACCCGCAGCCAGGTCGTCACGGCCCACAAAGGCGCTCTTTGGCTGCAATTGGAAACAAAAGGCAAGGCAGCGCATGGCGCCCGGCCCGAACTCGGCCGTAACGCCATTTACCTCATGGCCAGAATAGTGGAATGCCTCGAGACAAACTATGCAGCCGCGTTGCGACGCCGCAAACACCTGCTCACAGGCCGTGCCACGATCAACGTTGGCTCCATCCGCGGCGGGCTTCAGCCCAACATCGTCCCGGCCGAATGCGTCATTTCCATTGACCGCCGAACATTGCCTGGCGAACGTCCGGCCTCAGTGATCCGCGAAATCCGAACATTTCTGCGAAAGCGCGGATTGACCGCATTGATCCGGCCCGCTCAAGACGCTCCCTGCCCTCCACTGGAAACAAAGGCCACCCTGCCGCTGGTTCAGGAGTTTCTTCGCGCCGCCGGGCAAAAAACGCCCTGCGGAGTGGATTATTTCAGCGACGCCGCCGTTCTGGCCGCAGCCGGCATCCCGAGCGTGGTGTTCGGCCCGGGCGACATCGCGCAAGCGCACACTCCTGACGAGTGGATCGACCTGAAGCAGTTGGAACAGTCCAGACGATTGCTGGTTCGCTTTCTGCAATCTCTGCCGTGACCTGGGCACTCGCCTGCTGAACTCCCGCTGACATGGCTGCCGAACGAACTGACTCCTCCGTCGTTGCCGGTCTCGCCGGCAAATCATCCTTTTTCAGGCAGAGTGGATGGCTCCTTTTGGCCGCCACAGCCAGCGGCGTATTCATGTGGGCCGTTCATAAGGTTGCCGGCAAAATGCCCAAGGCCGAATACGGAGTTTTTGTCACCCTGCTCCAGGCGCTCAACATGATGGCAATCCCCGCCATGGGACTGCAAATGGTCTTCGTTCAACAAACCGTGTCGGCCGCCACAGATACCGCCCGGCGTGAACTCGTGGGTGCCGTCCGGTCGGTGTCGCTGGCGCTTTTCGGCCTTTGGCTGCTCATGGCCGCGGTCATCTTCGCCTTCCGGCAGAATATTTTGACGGCTTACGAGATCGCCAACCCGGCTGCTCTGTGGATGACCGTAGGTGTCGGTCTGCTGGCCGTCTGCACACCGGTCCTGCTGGGAATGCTTCAGGGGAAAATGAATTTCTTCTGGCTCGGCTGGGCATTCCTCGCGAACGGCGTCGGGCGCCTGGTGATGGTTGCCATCGCGGTCCTGGTCTTTGGCGGCGCTGCCGCGGGCGCAATGACAGGAGTCCTGCTCGCAACCTTTGGTGGATTGGGAATCGCCCTCTGGCACACCCGGGACCTTTGGCGCGGCCCTGCTCTGCCCATGCAGTGGACTCCATGGCTGAAGCGAGTTCTGCCGCTGACCCTGGGTTATGGCGCCGCCACTGCCATGCTCTCCATGGACATGATCGTAGTGGGGCGATTCTTTCCCGGCGAGGAAAAGGGGTTCTATGGCGCGGCCGGAATCATCGGGCGCGCGCTGGTATTCCTCACAGCCCCTCTCACCGCAGTGATGTTCCCAAGGGTGGTGCAAAGCGCCGCGCGCGCCGAAAAGACGGATGTGCTGGCGCAGGCTTTGGGGGCGACCGGCTTGCTCGGAGTCGCCGCCGCCATTGGCTGCACGCTCTTCCCGGAACTTCCCCTCCGCATCGTTTACGATAAGTCCTATCTCGCCATCTCACCGCTCATCCCCTGGTTTGCCTGGTGCATGCTGCCGCTTACTCTGGCCAACGTCCTCGTCAACAATCTTCTTGCGCGCGAACGATTCGGAGTTGTGGCCTGGCTCGTCATCATCGCCGCCGCCTATGGCATCACCTTGTGGAATTATCATCCCAGTTTTTTGGCTGTGGTTAAGACCCTGGGTGTCTTTGCCTTTCTTTTTCTGACCGCCTCTCTGCTCTTTACCTGGTTTACCGGAACCAAACGGCCTTCCAATCTGGAAAAAACGGCGGAGCGCCCGACGTGACCAACCTCACTCCATCGACTTTTCAGGTTTTAACTTTGTCTGGGATTTCGGACCAGGCCGCGGCGGGGGCGCTTTCAGCTTCGCATAAATCCACGTCTCCACCGGCCGCAAAAAACGCAGCAACCGATAGAACGGCGAATAGATCAATCGCACCCGGATGGTCGAAAGCAGCATGCTCAGCGACGTTTTGCCCAGGAGGACCTTCGAGCCCAATTGATCGGTCCATTCCGTCGGCATTTCGAGAATGCTGCACCCGGCGCGCTTCAATGCGTAGAGCAGGTTGATGTCGAACGCCATGTCCGCAATGCGCAGGAAATCATACACCTTCTCCACCGCCTCCCGCCGCATCACTTTCGCCCCGCATTGCGTATCGCGGATGTTCATCCAAAAAAGCAGTTGCACGATGATGTGAAACATGCGGCTGGCAAAGCGCCGCTGGCTGGTTTGCGCCTGGTGCAACACCGAGCCCGGCAACCAGCGTGAGCCAATCACGCAGTCCGCTTTGTCGGTATGTTTCACCAGATCGTGAAAAGCCTCGGGCCCCGTTGCTCCATCGGCGTCCACGTAGCCGATCAAATCCGCCATCGGCGCCAGGCGCAGTCCTTCGATGAGCGCGCCGCCTTTGCCAATCGGTTGGGGAAACTCGAACGCGGAAATGGACTCATAATCTTCCGCCACGCGCCGGACCACTCCGATGGTGTCGTCGATACAGCCGTTCAAAACCACCACCATGCGGAACTTTCCGGCGTACCGGTTTTTGAAGTATTCCGCATACCTGCGCAGGACCGGCTCGATGCGATGCTCTTCGTTATAAGCCGGAATCAGCAGCACCAGGCTGAGGTCGCATTGCTTCACGCAGCATGGACTTAACGCATGCCCGCCTCGAAGGCAAACAGGAACGCGTATCGAAGCCTCATCTCGTCTGGTGCCTTGGGAAATCCGCCTTGCAGATAAAATGGTTTCTCGATTGCACGGTTCCTCCATTCCAGTCGCTGGCCGGCGACGGCCAGGGAGTCTTCAGCGGGGGAGCACGGTTTCGCCAATGCGGCGCGCGGGGACGTGGCGCGGGCAGCGGGGGAGCCGGGGGCGACGCCGAGGGCATGTCCAGACCGAGGAAGCTCTTGCAGCAGTTGGGTTCGGCTCCGAGGATGCCCACGGCTCGCCACGGGAGGTGTATCGAATCCCGGAATCCTATGGTAACAAGCCCGCGATAGCCGGCGAGCCAGCGAAGCGGGAGTTGAAGTCGGACCGCCTGCGGTGGTAAGATGACGATGCTTAAAGAAAAACGGGGAGCCAATCGGTCACATCCTGGCTGTCACACTCCCTCAATCGCTTCGGCGAGATGAATCGGATGAACCGCTGAACCGCTCGCTCATGCCAGATAAACCGCTCCGACCTGACTGGTTGCTCCGCAAGCGCTTTCCAATGCTTTTCCCAGAATGTTCGCTCCTTTTCCGACTCGCGCGGATTGACCGGGCGACTCCCCATTTACGGTTTCATGCTTGCCTCCTTGGACCGAAACACTTAGCTTCTTCGCCACAATGGAATCCCGAACTAGGCAACTGTTGTCTAGTCTAGTCCGGATTTTTCCCGGCCATTACGACAAGTTGTCCAATACCTGTGCGGCGCTAGAGTTCGTCATGCGCGAGGACCCAACAGTTCAGCCACTTTGCGAGCGCTACCCCGATAACGCTCCCGGGGCCATTCTACGTTATCAAAGACCACTGCATCATCTGCGCCCTTCCGCCGGGGACTGCGCCGCGGAGCATCACATGGAGCGAGGAGACATTCCGCTTCAACGATTGCATGGATTGTCCCACGCATTGTCGGATCGAACGCCAACCGGAGTCGGAGGAAGAGATAGCCGCGGTTATCGAGGTGGCTTGCGCATCTTGTGTCGAGGCCATCAGGTACTGCGGCACGGACACAAACATTCTCGCGCTATTCAAGGAGCTCGGCTATAAGCGGCTCTGCGACGCACTCTTGACAATCGCCGAACCAGGCGGTTCACCAAACGCGGCTCCGCCGCGTCGGTGACCTCGTCGTTCGGTCGGGCGACTGGTTCGGCGTTCCCTCGCTTATATAGTCACCTCCATCTAGTGCGGCCGCGTGCGTG
>CAZCUL010000071.1:0-2941 GCA_964501475.1 uncultured Verrucomicrobiota bacterium
ATCCTCACCGGCGCCAAGGACTTCCATGATTGCGTCCGCCGCATCTGCTTTCGGTGAACGGGTCCGTTTTTCCCACGGCTGCTGAATGGAACATCCGCTTTATTACCTCGCGTCCGGCCTCCTGAAAACGATTCAGGCCCAACCTCTCCCGCGGGTGGCACGCTTCGGTCGCGCGGCCGGGGCCGCGTTTTACTGGCTGGATGCACGGCATCGCCACGTCGCCCTCCGGAATCTGTCCGAATGTTTCGGCCAGGAAATGACGACCGAACAGATCCGCGCTCTCGCCCGCGAGAATTTCCGGCGGATTGGAGAAAACTATTGCTGCGCCGCCCGGACCGCCGCCATGAGCTGGAACGACCTGCGCGCGCATTGCGAGATCGTGGGGACGGAAAAGCTTTACGCCGGCAGCGAGAGTGGCCAACCGCGCAGTCACGTGATCGCCGTCGGACATTTTGGGAATTTCGAGCTCTACGCTCGCTTCGGCGAGGTCACGCCCGGGTTTCGCTGCGCCACCACCTATCGCGGGGTGCGACCCGAATCGCTCAACCGCCTTCTGTTGTCATTGCGCGAAAAGTCTCCCTGTCGTTTCTTCGAGCGCCGGACCGACTCCCAGGCCTTGAAAACTTTCATGCAGCAACCCAGCGCCATGATCGGATTTTTTTGCGATCAACACGCTGGCAGGGGCGGACTCCGGCTCCCTTTCCTCGGACGGGAATGTTCGACCAGTGCGGCGCCCGCCATTTTCGCTCTCCGCTATGGCTGCCCTCTTTATACCGCCGTCTGTTACCGCATTGGCATCGCTCGGTGGAGAATTGAAACGGGAGACGAAATCCCGGTGGTCGTGAACGGCCACCGCCGTTCCCCGGCGGAGATCATGACCGGCGTCAATCGCGCTCTCGAACTGGCGGTCCGCCGGGACCCTGCCAACTGGTTCTGGGTTCACAACCGATGGAAGTTCTCCGGCAAAAGAAAATGAAAAACTACGATCTGGTGGCACGGCTAAACAGGCGATCCTCGTTTATCACCCGATGAGCTCCGGGCGCATTCTTATCCGCGGCGTCAACTGGCTCGGTGACGCCGTAATGACCTCGCCGGCCTTGGAACGTCTGCGCGAAGCACATCCCAAAGCGCACCTCGCCCTCCTCACCCCAGCCAAGCTCGCTGATCTTTGGCGCCATCACCCGGCCGTGGACCAGGTCATTGCCATTCCCGCCGGGGAAAATCCGTGGGCGGTTGCCCGTCGTTTGCGAGGATTGGAGTTTGATATTGCCTTGATCCTGCCGAACTCCCATCGCTCCGCCCTGGAATCGTTTGTCGCTCACATCCCCGAGAGAATCGGTTATGCGCGTTTCGGGCGCAGCTTCCTCCTGACTCGCCCGGTTCCTTTGTCTCCGGAACGGGTGCCCATGCATAAACTCTCCAAACGCGAAGTGCGTTGCCGAATCGCTCTCGGGCCGCGCCCGTCCCATCCGATGATTCCCCGGCAGGCCCACCATCTATTTCACTATCTACGGCTCGCGTCCGTGCTGGGCGCCAACCCGGACCCAGTCCCTCCGCGCCTGGTGGTGATGGAAGACGAAATCGAGGCCGTCCGAGAAAAATGGGGCTCAGCCGAGAGCGGGGCGCGGGGAGTTCCATTGTTAGGCATCAATCCCGGAGCGGAGTATGGGCCCGCCAAAAGGTGGCTGCCCGAGCGATTCGCCCAGGCCGGGGCCTGGTTGCGTCAGAAAACCAACTGCTCCATCTGGGTCTTCGGCAGCGCGTCCGACAGCGCTCTCGCGGCCCGGATCGTCGCCGGGATTGAGCAGGCCGCCCCGGCCAGCCCGGGGACCGTTCAGTCGCTTGCGGGCCAAACCGCGCTCCGGGAATTGTGCGCCGGACTGGCCGCGTGCGATGTGGTTCTCACCAACGACACCGGACCGATGCATCTGGCGGCCGCCGTTGGGACACCAGTCGTCGCGCTGTTCGGGAGCACCGCGCCTGAATTGACGAGCCCCGGAACGGTTTCCGGGGTGGACGTGCCCCATGCCATCATTCGAGCGGACGTGGAGTGTACCCCCTGTTTTCGTCGCGAATGTCCGATCGACTTCCGGTGCATGAACAGCATCACGGTCGACGAAGTGGTCAACGCTACCTGGCCCCTTTTACGGTCTTCTAGCTGAAACGAAATACCGGGCTCCAAGACGCTCACGCGCGGTCCGGAGCGGCGCACGAGGTCCGCGAGGTCTTGGAGTGCGGTGGCAGAGCGCAGCGGCGACACCGCTTTCGCATGGTCCACGACGCTCGACCTTTCAACGCCTCTTCGACCGTACGAAAGCGGTGTCGCGTCGGACTTGCCACCGCACTCCATATCGCTCACGCGCGGTCCGGAGCGGCTGACGAGCTGGAAGCCTCCGGCAACCATCGCGGCGACCGGGCACCCCTTCGCCTCGTTCAATCGCAAATCGCAAATCGCAAATCGCAAAGTCCTCGGACTCCCGTCAGGGGTGACCCGACGCGAAAATAAATGACATGTCCCCTTTTATCTGGTGTCAGGGCGCGCCGAGCGCGGTGTCACCCCGAAGGGGGGTTGACACCTCCCGCAAATGAACAAGTATCAGAACGCAAAATGAACAACCTTAAGGCAGTGCTCACCTTCGGCTGGCCTTATTTGCGGCGGTATCGGGGACGACTCTTTCTGGGCATTCTTTTCGGAGTTTTGTTCGGGTTTTCGAATGGAGCCTTCATTTGGGGCACCGGGACTTTAACCACCCGGCTCACGCCGCCCGTCGAACCCGTCGAAGACGCTGGCCAGGCCGGGAAGGCCAGCGAGCCAGAATCGAAGTCGCTTCCAGAGGTCAATGGGCGCCTCCACCAATTCAAGCTTCGGCTTGATCAATGGCTGGATCCGTGGTTGCCAAAATTCGGCGGACCTTTCAACTGGCAACGCTTTCTGGGCGGA
>CAZCUL010000072.1:0-12514 GCA_964501475.1 uncultured Verrucomicrobiota bacterium
GCGCCGGCAGACCCGTCCCGAGCCGAAGCATATCGTGGCGGGGCACCACTTTTCGCAGCGCCGGGTCCAGGTACGCTTCGAGGAGGTCCACGGAGGTGTTGCCGTCGAAATCGCCATAATACAATTCCACTGATCGCTCGCGAGGATCGCCGTAGGAACTGTTCAAGCCCCAATTCGACGTTACAATATCCAGCCGCCCGTCCTCATCGAAATCGCCCGTCGCTACGCCCCGCCACCAGCCGGTGAAATCAGACAGCCCCAGTTCGGAAGTGACTTCGCGCAAGGTCCCTTTCCCGTTGCGAAAAACCCGGATCGGCCCCCATTCGCAGGCGAGAATCAGCTCCGGCAAACCGTCTCCGTCCAGATCGCTCAGCACCGCGCCGTTTATGATCCCGGCCGCTCTGAGCGAGCTTTCGTTTGCTGGATCGGGAACGAGTTTTCCGCCGTCATTCAGATATATCTTCGAGGGACTCGACTCCGGATATCGGCCGTGCCGAAACCGTCCTCCCACAAAGACGTCCAAATCGCCGTCGCCATCAATGTCGGCTATAGCCAATGGACCGAACGTCTCGCCGGGCGCGGCGTCGGGCGTTGCAACCGCCTGGACGCCGTTTGCGCTGCACCGCAGCAGGAGCGGGGGCTTGCCGTTTTCGTAACCCGCGGTCGCGGCCAGCAGCAAATGTTCGCCGGGACGCGCGGTCCATCCGGCAACTCCCGCGGAATCGTCCGGGAGCGGCTGGGTCCACGAGGGCGCCTTCCAGGAGGCAAAGTTCCCTTTGCCGTCGTTTCGAAATACCGCCAGAACTCCGCCGCGGCCGGCTCCGATAACCAATTCCTCGCGACCGTCCTCATCCAAATCACACCAGGCAACGCCGGGTCCAGGATAGCTCAAATGCCGGTGCAGCAGCGGTTGCAGGGCAAAATCATCGAACGGCATTTCCGTGTGTTCATGTCCCAAACGTTCGCTTACGTCCGTGAAAAACGGAGCGGGAGTTTGTGCCTGCGCCGGGGCGGCCGCCGGAACTGCGCCCGCCTCATCCACCTCGTAAACGTGGTTGGGCAGCGCATTGGAAACAATGCTGCGCGCGCCGCTCCGCCAGTGGACCTCGACAGTCATCAGCTTGCCCGCGGCAAACGTACGGATGGGATCATCACCGGAAAGATAGCGCCCGCCCGAGATGACTTCCTGGCTTTGCGGCATGGGCCCGCCCAACACGTTGATTTTGGCGCCGATCCCCTGGGTATTCGGCGCCTTGCCCTTCAGGCGGACCGCGAGGCGCGGGGCCGGAGAGTTGTTGCGATAAATGAGTGGCGGTTTCCACAAACAGCTCACCGCCACGTCCAAATCGCCGTCGTTGTCGAAGTCTGCCAGGGCGATTCCATGCGAGACTTGTGTGGAATCAAATCCCCACGCCGCGCCCACCTCCTCGAAGGTCCGATCGCCGCGATTCCTGAAAAGAACGTTGGGCGTGAGCAAAGGCGGGTAATCCTTAAGGTTCTTGCCCACGCGCATCTGGGATGATTTGTCGCGCTCGGGTGACTTCTCCTGCATGTCCATGTCCTGGGTGTCGTAGGCGTGTCCGTTGGCGATGAGCAGGTCTTCATAACCGTCCAGGTCAACGTCCAGAAACGCAACTGCCCAGCTCCAGTCCGAAGCATCTATCCCCGCGTAATTCGCGATCTCGGCAAAAGTCATGTCACCGCGGTTCGAGAAGAGCGCATTCCGCCGGAACTGTTGACGGTCCGTGCGTTCTCCAGGCAGATGCGCCGCTGGCGGATTGGTGGCCCCTGTCTGCCGCATTCGCAGGGTATGAATACGACTGAGCATGTCACCGACAAAAACGTCGTCCAAACCGTCGCGGTCGATATCCGCAAAATCCACCCCCATGGAAAAGTGAGGCGTAGAACGGAGAGCCAGATCGGGAAGGGCGCGAAAATTCCCCTGGCCATCGTTGATCCAAATCCGGTCCGGCGTCTGGAAATCGTTGCACACATACAAATCCGGCGCCCCGTCTCCGTTCAGATCGCGAAACATGGCCGAAAGCCCCATATCCCAGACGGCGCTCGTCAATGGCCGGCCCGCCTCATCCCGGAACCTCCCTCCCGTCCACGACGCGGCGGTGAAGCGGCCGGTGCCATCATTGATGTAGAACGTATCCGGCTCCCCGAGCTCGATCATGTAGCCGTCAATGATTTTGACGCGCTGCCCACTCCGTCCGGAAACGACCGGTTTGCCCCGAATCATTCGCACCGAGATGGCGCCGCCGCTGCGCAGGATCGATTCTTCGCCATAGTTTGCAATGTAGAGGTCCAAATCTCCATCACCCTCCACGTCCGCCAAAGCCATCGTGTGGCAGCCCGCCTTTAAAATCAGCCCGGCCTGCTGCGTCACATCCTTAAAATTTCCACGCCCATCATTGAGAAAGCAGGCGTTCGGCCCGCCCAAAGAACTCACCAGCAGGTCCAAGTGCCCATCGCCATTAATGTCCGCGAAAACTGCGGCGTGCGAAGCCTGGTTGCTGCACCCTACCCCTTTGGCCTCCGTAACATCTGCGAACTTCCAGTTGCCCAGATTTTTAAACAGGGCCGCGCTGCCTTCCAGATTGCAGAAGTAAAGATCGCAAAGGCCATCGCCATCGAAATCGCCAGCGGCGACCCCCGCCCCGTTCAACAGGTTCTGGTTGGCCTCCGATTGAGCGTAGCTCAGTTGGTTCGTGAAAAGAATGCCGGTTTCGCCCTGGCCAACCAGCGTGAATCCTGGCCGCCCATCTGTCTGGAAAGCGAGTGGAGCGAAGCGATACCCCGGCCCCGCCTGCCATGAGAGCGCCTGAGCATCCGCAGGGCGCGTGAACTGGGCAGACGATAGGATAATTGCGCTTAGGAGAACAAACACGCCCCGCCCGGAAAAATTGCTCTCCCTCAATATCCAGGATCGCCGGCACATAAGAATTTACCGAATTGTAACCATTTGCTGAGCTTGGCCTTGATAATCATCCTCGCCGCGTGCCATCCTGCAACTCTTTTCGACCACAACAACATCATTGACTCTTATGACATCGCGCCTTGGCCCTCTCGCCACCGTCCTCAGACCGCACCTTTCGCTCGCCCTGATTGCCCTGGTGACTTCCTGCCATTGCCTGGCGGCCACACGCGACGACACGGGCGACCCGGAAACCCAGCAGTTTCTTCGGGCACGCGCCAATCAGCAGATGCGCGATTCGGCGCGGCATAACAAAACCTTTTTCGCTTTCGAGTTCACGGACAAGCACGCCGCCAGCGGAATAACCTTCGAGCACAATATCGTGGACGATTCGTGCAAGAACTGGAAAGCGGTCCACTACGATCACGGTTCCGGAATCACCGTGGCAGACGTCGATGGGGATGGCCTGCTGGATATTTATTTTGTCGATCAGCTCGGGAAAAACGAGCTTTGGCGCAACCGCGGCGGCGGCACATTCGAGGACATCACGGACCGCGCGGGCGTCGGGCTCGAGGACCGTGTCGGTGTGACCGCCTCGTTCGCGGATGTCGATAATGACGGCGACGCGGATTTGTTCGTGACCAGCGTTCGCGGCGGAAACGTGCTGTTCGAAAACAATGGCAAGGGCGTTTTCAAAAACGTCTCGAAAGCGGCCGGCGTGGATTACGTGGGACACTCCTCGGGCGCGGTTTTCTTCGATTTCAACAACGACGGCTTACTCGATCTCTTTGTGGCCAACGTGGGCGTTTACACCATGGATGAAAAGGGGGCGGGCGGATTTTATCTCTCTGCGGAGAACGCCTTTGGCGGCCATCTCTATCCGGAGCGGACCGAGTACAGCCTCCTTTACCAAAACCTCGGCGGGATGAAGTTCAAGGAGGTGTCGCGGGAGATGAAGCTGCGGGACGGAAGCTGGAGCGGGGACGCGACATTCTGCGACCTGGACAAGGATGGGTATGCTGATCTTTACGTCCTGAACATGCAGGGGCACGACCACTTTTACCGCAACGTTGGAGGCAAGGGTTTCGTCGAGATAACGAAAGAATTCTTTCCGAAAACCTCCTGGGGCGCGATGGGCGTCAAGTTCTTCGATTTCGATCTCGACGGAGACATGGACCTTTATACGACCGACATGCACTCGGACATGACGCCGTTGCAGACGCGGCTGGCCCGGAACATGAGCCTGGCAGTGGAGAAGGCAAAGAGCGAACAGTGGTGCGGGCCTGAATGGGGCAGCACTTATCTGGCGGGGCGGACCAATGAGAACGTCTTCGGCAACTCTTTCTATGAAAACGCAGGCGAAGGAAAATTTGCCGAAGTTTCCGACAGACTTGGCGCCGAGACCTTCTGGCCCTGGGGCGTGAGCGTGGAGGATTTTAATGCGGACGGCTACGAGGATGTGTTTGTGGCGTCGGGCATGAATTATCCCTTTCGCTACGCGGTGAACTCGCTCCTGCTCAATCATCGGGGCGAGCGGTTCTTTGATGCCGAGTTTCTGGTGGGTATCGAGCCGCGCGCCGGCAACCGCGTCGAGAAAAACTACTTCATCCTCGATTGCGGCGGCGCCGATGCGGACCACCCGCGGTGCGAGGGCAAGACGAACTACATTGCCATTCGGGGCGCTCTCGGAACGCGCTCCTCAGTTTCGTTTGATTTGGACGGCGACGGGGACCTGGACATTGTGACCGCGGAATTCAACGACCGCCCGCAAGTGCTCGTGAGCAATCTCAGCGAGCAGAAGGATATTCGGTTTCTCAAGGTCAGGTTGGTTGGCAAAGCGAGCAATCGGGACGGCCTGGGCGCGTGGGTGACGGTGCGGGCGAGCGGCCAGACGTTCACCCGTTATTGTGATGGCAAATCAGGCTACCTCTCTCAGAGCCGAAAACCGCTTTACTTCGGTTTGGGTGATGCCAAACAAGTCGAGTCAATCGAGGTTTCCTGGCCCTCGGGACGCAAGCAGACCCTCAAGGAGGATCTGAAGATCAATCAGCTTATCGAGATCGAGGAACCGGCGAGCTGAGCTCCAGCCAGCGCTGCAAGAGGCGCCCTCAAAATAGAACGCCTCGGAATCGTTAGAGTCGTTCCAACATGGCATGAAGTGGAATCAAGCAATCCCTTTGTCCAACGCTTGCTGGGCGATTACAATCAACGGCGAGCGATTTTTTTTGCGATGGTGATCCGTTTCGTCGGCGGATGACGCATGTAGGGTTAAGAGCCATGAAAAAGAGCAAACCTTCCCCGGACCAGTCCTCCGGCGCCCGCGAGGAATCGTTGTTTGAAGAAGCGCTTCAATATGTCGATTCCCAGGAGCGCGCCGAGTTCCTGTTGCGCGCCTGTCCGAACGATCAGGATTTGCGGCGGCAGGTCGAATCGCTGGTCCGCGCCCACTTTCAAGCCAACACATTTTTGGACGGCCAAGCCGTTGAACCGGAACGTCCTGCCATTCAAACCGAGTTGATAACAGTCCCGGTGGTCGAACAACCCGGCCAGCGCATCGGACCCTACAAGCTGCTTCAACAAATCGGTGAAGGCGGCTGCGGCGTGGTGTTCATGGCCGAGCAGGTGGAGCCGGTCAAACGCCGCGTCGCGCTCAAAGTGATCAAGCTGGGCATGGACACGCGGCGGGTGGTGGCTAGATTCGAGGCCGAACGCCAGGCCCTGGCCATGATGGATCATCCCAACATCGCCCGCGTGCTCGACGCCGGCGGCACCGAAAGCGGGCGGCCTTATTTCGTCATGGAACTCGTGCGCGGCCTTCCCATCACCCGCTATGCCGATGAGCACAACTTATCCACGGGTGAGCGCCTCCAGTTGTTTATCCAGGTTTGCCGGGCCGTTCAACATGCGCATCAAAAGGGCATCATCCACCGCGATCTCAAACCCTCGAACGTTTTGGTGACACTGCACGACGGTGTTCCGGTGCCCAAAGTGATCGACTTCGGCATTGCGAAGGCCACCAATCAACAGCAGCTCACGGACAAGACGCTGTTCACCGCTTTTGAACAATTCATCGGAACGCCGGCGTATATGAGCCCGGAACAAACCGAGCTAAGCGGGTTGGACATCGATACCCGCAGCGACATCTACAGCCTGGGTGTGCTGTTATATGAATTGCTGACCGGACACACGCCGTTCGATGCGAAGCAATTGCTTGAATCCGGGTTTGAAGAGATGCGCCGAACCATCCGCGAACGTGAACCGGCCAAACCTTCCACCTGTTTAGTCAGTTTGCTCGAATCCGAACTGACCACCGTCGCCAGAACCCGCCGAACCGAAGCGGCGAAACTGGTCAGCCGCGTCCGTGGCGATCTCGACTGGGTGGTGATGAAATGTTTGGAAAAGGACCGGCTGCGGCGTTACGAGACGGCCGGGACCCTGGCCGAAGACGTTCAACGCCATCTGTCCAGTACGCCCATCCAGGCGCGTCCGCCCAGTGTGCCGTATCGAGCCCGCAAGTTCATTCGCCGGAATCGGGTTCCAGTTGCCTCGGGTTCCGTTGTCGCCCTGCTATTGATCGTTGCTCTGACCACACATTTCATCGGTTATCTTCGATTGAAGGAGGCGCGAGCCGCGGCCGTCGCTGCGGCGGCGGAAGAGGCAAAATGGCGGCAACAAGCGGAGCGTGAGGCGGCATTGGCCAAACTGACCCTCCTCTCCCATGGGGCGGAAGCGGACCGCATGGTTGCACCCACCATTGTGGGAAGGATGCGGGAAATGTATTTTCAACGACGGCTGGAGTATTGGACCAATTCCTTGTTGAAAGCGCGTTCCATGTTGAATGAGTTCGCCGACGTCGATGAAATCCGCATGATGGCCCTTCAGGTCATGGGCGCTCATGCCCGCGCCCAATTCCATGCCGGCCAAATGGACGCTGCCAGGAAAGGGGCTGAGGAATGGCTTTCGGAAAACACCAGATCCAAATCCTGGTATTATGGAAACGTGATCCACAACGCCAACGCACTCCTTGGTCGGATTGCCCTCTCCCATCAATCCCTGGATCAAGCCAGCCACTACCTGTTGAAAGCCGGCGCGTCCCCCGGGTCACCCCAGCTCAATTCCTTCGGCCCGGACTTCACATTCGCCCGCGAGTTGTTGGAAACGGGTAAAACAAATGCCGTCCTCCAATACCTGGATCGAGTGGCCACCTTTTGGGGGCATCGATACAACCCCGGCGCGGCGAACAATTCTTCCGACAGCACAAACGCCGAACGGCTGGAACGCTGGAAGGAACAGATCCAAGCCGGTCAGAGTCCAAACGATCCCAAATGGTTGATTTCCAGCGCCTTGCCATGAGTGAAGTGACGCGCATTCTGGAAGCGGTCAACGATGGGGAAGCCGGTTCAGTGGATCGCTTGATGGAATTGGTTTACCAAGAGCTGCGCCGCATTGCCGCCGGTCAGATGGCGCGGGAAAATCCGGAGCAAACCCTCCAGGCGACCGCCCTGGTGCACGAAGCCTGGATGCGGTTGACGGGTGGAAACAAGCAGCCGGATTTCGCGAATCGCGCGCACTTCTTCGCGGCGGCCGCCGAAGCCATGCGCCGCATCCTGGTGGAACACGCGCGCAGGCGAAATGCCCAACGCCGCGGCGGAGGGCAGGAACATCTCAGCATCGAGGAAGTGGACATTGCCGCTCCTGGAAGAGACGAGGAACTGCTGGCCGTGCATGAAGCAGTGGATCGATTGTCCGCGCACGATCCGAAAAAATCCGAACTGGTCAAACTCCGCTTTTTCGCCGGGTTGACCATCGAACAAGCCGCCGATGTCCTGCAAATCTCCGAACCGACTGCCAAGCGCTGGTGGACCTACGCCCGCGCCTGGCTTTACCGCGAGATTGGGGGTGGAGAAGACGTACTGAGCGCAACGCCCTAACGAGCTCGCCGGCCCCGACTGCTGTCATTCGTTTCGCGTTCAAACATATCCTCTGACGCAGGCGGTTCGACCAGGTCATCCTTTGGCCGTTCCGTCGTTCGCGCAGAAGGCACCCGATGCGCACCTTGCGAGCCGCGGATGGGCGTTTCATCGCTATGCGGCACCACAACGAGAAGGTCAACATCACTGTCGTCTCTTCCGCTCGACCTGGGCCCGAACTATGGTGTGGATGAAATCCTTAAATAGCAGCTTGTTCTGGCCCGAGGGAAGAAGTTGCAAGCCCAGAACAGCCTTGCTGCCTCAATAGTTAATCAGCCCCGGCTGAACCAAAGGATCACCGACCTCCGGCTGGGTCCGGCACAATCCTCAAGCGAGCGGCAGGGGCGCTGTTCGCGGTCGATAAATGGCGCCGATGATCGCGCCTATGGCCGCCAGTTCGATGATGCCGCCGATGATCCAGAAGGCCATGAGCTTGGCCGGAATCGGCTGCACGCCGTAAACAATGAACGTTTGACCGGCATTGATCCCGCCCAGAAGCAAACCCAACCACAGTCCCGCCACCACGTTGTGGTGCCGCACGCATGTGGCAAAGAGAAAACAGATCATGAGCGCGACCACCAGCTGCCCCAACACCAGCCACATGAAGTATCCTTGCATCGCCTCCTGCGGCCGCCACAACGCGGGTGTCGCATAATAAATGTCTCGGAGCAGGATCCCGTGGAAGATCCAATCAAAAACGAAGATAAAAAGAAACGCCGCTACCAACGCCAGAATGAGTCTGCCTGTGTTCATGAACAATTCAGTAAAGCTGCCAGTTTACGGCTGTTCGGAAAACCGCTGGCAGACTGAACGGGCCGCGGAGCTCTGTCAATTCTCCGGGAAAACAGTAAACGGCGCGCAATAATGAGTGAAAGCGGAGGCAGGTCCTCCCCTCACCCGCTGATTGCTGGCTTGACCAGTGACGGATTACTGCTCGCGGGCTCCCTCAACGCCGGGCTGCAGAAGAAACAATCCATTCCGCGAGCTCTTGCTCGGACATTGCGCCTGCCCGCACGCTCAGGCGTTCGCTGGCCTTGGCCGCACTGTAAGCAGCCTTGAGCCAGTCACCCGCGATCCGTTCGCCGCCGTTATGCAAAAGCAAAGGGTTCGGCGTGGCCAGGCTGGCACTTCCCGCAAAAGCGCCAGTCCGGCGAATACCCGGAATAAACAAATCCTGTTGCAGAAGCGCGGCGTCGCTCGAGACCTCCAATTGATTGCAGTCCGCAACAAGCGCATCGGCTGCCGGGGCCGCCAACAAGGCCCAGAGCCCCGCCTGGCCCGCGCCGCAAAGCACGACTCGCCGGCCCTTTCCATGCAGGTGGGCAAACGCGCACGCCGTCACCAGGTCTTGCGCGCGCTCCTGCAAATCAGTGCGATTGTAAACGCTGAAGAAATTCTTGAAGTGATCGCGCGCCTCGGCCGCTTCCGCATCGGCCAGTGTCCCGGTCAGGAAGGCATCCAAAAGCACCACCGATTGCCCGCCGTCGAGAAGTCTCCTCGCCAACCCGCGCGGTTTCCCCTCTTCGTCCAGGTAAGCAGACTGCCCCTCCGGATGTGCCAGCACGGCCAGGCTGCGCAGATTATCCCGCGCCGGCGTCACCATCAAAACCGGGAGCCGGTCGCCCCGCCCTTCACGGCCAATCGCCAGCCTGGAATAAGTCAGTCCGTCTGCCTTGGTGATCTCGCCCGCTTCAACGATCAAATTCTTTTCCGGAAACTCGACCTGCACGGTGTGTTGCCAGGCCGGGCGATAAACCTCCTTCCAGCGAGCCAGGCTGGCCGGGTCCGTCGGTTTGCGGGCCTCCAGTTGGTCTTTCGCAACGCCAATTAAATGATCCACCAGTTCGGAGTGGCTGAGGGCATCCTCAGGCAGTTTCCCGTCCGGAAAGACCCGCAGCACATCGTTGCTTTCCTTCCGGTAGGCCAATTCCGCCATCGCCGCGGAATCCCCGCGATTCAAGAGCCATTTGCCAAACCATCCATAAACAGCTTCGCGGCTTGTTCGATTGTAGTTGTGATTGAAATCGAAGAGGACGTGGCGAAACCGGTCCTTCGCCTTGAACAGCGCGTAGATGCTCTCGATGGCCGGACCTTCAATGGTCATCGTGGCCCGGGTCCAGTCGCCGGTGGCCGCCACCAGAATTTGCGGACGCGGCGCAGGAACGGCGGCGATCTCCATATTCGAATAATCCACGCGCAGGCCGGGCGCATTCTCACAGAGGCAGCCGCCCTGCATGGAATGCGAGACCATTACGTTTGGCGCCTGCGCGGCCAGACGATCATCGACCGCGCCCAACATAAACGTTTGGGTGCCGCCCCCGGAAGCGCCCGTGCACGCCAGACGGTTCCTGTCCACATCGGGCAACGATTCCAGAAAGTCCAGGGCGCGAATGCTGTTCCAGGTCTGCAATCCCATCAGGCTGACGTTCCAAAGCAGGTTCGTGGGATCGACGGCGAATTGCCGATGCGGCCCAAGCTGGGCAGTGTCGTTATAACCGACCATGTCATAGGAGAACGCGACCATGCCCTGTTTGGCGAAGTTGATGCACCGCGCCGCGATACTCCCGGACTCGCCGTCTTCGAGTCGCCCGGCGCCCCAGTGGCCGTGTGGATTGAGCACCCCCGGGAACGGTCCCTCGCCTTGCCCGAGCGGGCGGTAAAGGTTCCCGGCAAGGTAAAAGCCCGGGTAGGTTTGAATATGAACTTTCTCAACGCTGTATCCCTCTCGTTCGATCCGCCCGAAGACGCTGGCCTCGAGAGATGTCTTTTCCGGCAATGGCCACAAACCGCAACTGACCAGGATATGTTTTCGCATTTCGGCGGCGCGCGTCTGCCATTGCGCCTTCGACTTGATCTCCGGAAAGGCGCGCGGCGTATTTAGCGTTTTGACCTCCTGTGCACGCTGATCGCGTTCAGGAAGCTGGCCGGCGAAAGCCGTGGGAGCGAACAAGAGAACGCAGGTGACGACAGCAGCAACAGGTCGATGGCGGCTCATGGGACGGAGAATAACGAAAGCCGGCGGCAGATTCAGCAAAAAGTTTGGGACACGGCAACGCGGGACCGAGCGGGCTGGCTGTTCCACCCGGCCTGTTTTGATATTGGATTTTCCGCCGGATTTGCCTAGGCTGTAGTCATGCCAGAAAAAAGTATTAACGAGGTGCCTCGCGACCTTCGCGATCTTTATCAGAAAGGGTCCACCGCCCTCCAACGCCAAAACCTCGATTATGCCATAGCCATCTTCGAACAGATTTTGCAGCGCGAACCCGGCTTTTTCGATTGCCGCCAGGCCCTGCGAGCGGCCCAATTCAAAAAAGCGGGCGGCAGCACCAGCTTTTTCAAAAAGGTCCTCGGCGGCGCCAGTTCCTCCCCCCTTGTCGCCAAAGGCCAAATGGCCCTTCGCAAAAACCCGCTCGAAGCCGTCCAGATCGCCGAGCAAATCCTCAACAACGATCCCGGCAGTTCCAGCGCTCACAAACTCCTGGCCGAAGCCGCCCTCGACGCCGACTTGCCCCGCACGGCCTGTCTTTCCCTCGAGATTCTCCTCAAAAACGCTTCGAAAGACTATGACCTCGGCATGCTTTACGGCAGGGCGCTTCGTCAAGCCGGACAGATTGCAAAGGCCGAGACTGTTTACAACGATCTGATGCGCGCTTATCCGAACCGGGGCGAGATTCTGGAGGCGTTGAAGGACCTTTCCGCCCGCCAGACTTTGCAGGAGGGCGGATACGAGGCTCTGGCCGGCGGAGGCGGTTCCTACCGCGATATTCTGCGGGACAAAGAAGAAGCTGTGGCTCTCGAACAGGAATCGCGCCATGTGCGTTCGGACGACAATGTGCAGAACCTGATTGCAGAGTACGAAGCCAGGCTGCCGCGCGAACCGGACAACATGAAGCTGCTTCGTTCACTGGCCGAGCTCTATACGCAAAAGAAGCATTTCGACAAAGCTTTGGAATACTACGCGCGCATTCGCTCGAGCGAAGCCGGCGCGGACCCTTCGCTGGAAAAGGCCATTGCCGATACGACCCTCCGCAAGCTCGATCACGCCATGGCGCAACTCGATCCGAACGCGCCGGACCATGACGAAGCTACGGCGCGGCTCCAGGCCGAGCGGGCCGTTTACCAGGTCGCCGAATGCAAAGCGCGCGCGGAGCGTTACCCGACGGATCTGCAGATCCGGTTCGAACTGGGCGAGCTCTATTTCAAGTCGGGCAAAGTCAATGAAGCCATCCAGGAATTTCAAAAGGCGCAGTCCAACCCGGCCCGCCGGGTTCAGACCATGGGTTATCTCGGGCAATGTTTCGCTCAGCGCGGCATGAATGATATGGCGGCGCGAAAGTTTCAGGATGCCATCAAAGAAAAGCCGACCTTCGACGACCAGAAGAAGGACCTGATCTATCAGCTCGGTTGCGTGTTCGAAAAGATGGGAAAGAAGGAGGAAGCGATCGAGCAGTTCAAACTCATTTACGAAGCCGACATCGGTTACAAGGACGTTGCGGCCAAGGTGGATGCTTATTATTCAGGAGGGGGAAATTAAGGGGAAGGTCGGAAGGATATCGAGAAGCATCCGGCTTTTGAACGCTTTTAAGCCTTTAAACCTTTAACGCTTCTAACGCCTTCCCATTCC
>CAZCUL010000073.1:0-6547 GCA_964501475.1 uncultured Verrucomicrobiota bacterium
AGAGCATCGGCGTCTCGAACGAGATCGAGCCGCGATAGAGGGTGGCTGTCCAATTGAAGACCTTGATCGCCGACGGCACGGCCACGATAAAGCTCAGGACAGAAAAGACCATTCCTGCATAAACCGACTGGCCGCTGACGAACATGTGGTGGCCCCAAACCAAAAAGCCGATGATGGCGATGGCCAGACTGGAGAAAGCGATGAAGTGGTAGCCGAAAACCCCCTTCCGGGAAAAGCAGGTAATCAGTTCACTCACCACGCCCATTCCGGGAAGGATCATGATGTAAACGGCCGGGTGCGAGTAGAACCAGAACAGGTGCTGAAAGAGCAGCGGATCGCCGCCCAGCGCCGGATCGAAGACGCCCACTCCCCAAATGCGTTCCAGGCACATCAGTGCCAGCGTGATCGCCAGCACCGGCGTGGCCAGGACCAGAATCAAGCTTGTGGCATAGAGCGCCCAGATGAAGAGGGGCAGCCGGAACCAGGTCAGCCCCGGCGCGCGCATTTTGTGGATGGTGATCAAGAAATTCAGGCCGGTCAGGATGGAGCCAAACCCCGCAATGAACACTCCCCCAGCCATCGAAATGACATGTGTGTTCGAATAGGTGCTGCTGTAAGGGGTATAGAATGTCCAGCCTGTGTCCACGCCGCCGACCAGAATGGACCACAAGGCCAGCGATCCGCCCGCCATGAAAAGATACCAGCTCAGCAGATTCAGCCTGGGAAAGGCTACGTCGCGCGCCCCAATCATCATGGGAATCACGAAATTTCCCAGGACGGCCGGAATCGATGGGATGAGAAAAAACCAGACCATGAGCACGCCATGGATGGTGAACAGTTTATTGTAGGTTTCGGAGAGGACCATCTCGCCCTCGGGCGTCAGCAATTCAAGCCGCATCAGCCCCGCAGCCACCGCTGCGATAAAAAAGAAGAAAATGATCGCAAAGAGGAAGAGGATGCCGATCCGCTTGTGGTCGGTGGTGAGCAGCCAGGAGCGAACCGTGTGCGCGACGTTCAGATAATTCTCGGCGTCGCGGTCCAATGCGGTCGCGGAGCTGCTACTTTGCATTTTTCCTCCTTCGTTTCATTAACCTGCGATTGGAGCGCGGGTCTGTGACCCGCAGCCGCTCGTTCCGCAATAAAGTCTTTGGACGATCCAATCGCATCGGAACTGTCGGGGTGCTGCGGCTCACAGAGCCGCGCTCCGGCCAAGGAAGCGGTTCATGGTCCCAATGCATGCGCCGAGGCGCATCGAAGCTCTCCATGAACCTGGCAGGGACATCGCGCTGCGATGTCCCCGCCCGCGCAGTAGCGGGCGGAATGGTTGCGCCGCTGAATGCGGCGCGGACGGCGCAGCGCGCCGTCCCTACCACGTTCAGAGGTTCAAGGCGCGAAATCTTTCGGGGAATTCTCTCCATGAATCTCATGTCCTTTCATGGCGACGGCCTCTTGTCCGCAAGGCTCTTGATATAGACCACCAATTGCAGCACCTGCTCTTCGCTCAACACGCTTTGAAAGGTCGGCATGACCGGTTCGTAACCGGCCGTGATCTGTAATTGGGGCAGCAAGATGGAATCGCGAATGTATTTGTCGTCTGCGATTACCACTTCGCCGCTTTCCAGGGGCACAGGCCGGCCGTACAACCCTTCCAGCGGCGGCGCGCGCACAATGGAACTGCCCGAATGGCAGCCGCTGCAGCCTGTTTCGCGATAAAGGCGTTCGCCCACGGCTGCCAGTGGTTCCGGCGGGCCTCCCTGCACAAGCCATTTTTGGTACTCGGCCGGTTCCATGACGTGAACCCAGCCCGTCATCTTCGAATGCTCCGTGCCGCAAAACTCGGCGCAAAACAGCCGGTACTTTCCCGGTTTGGTGGCGCGGCACCATTGCGACAAATAACGGCCGGGCACCACGTCCTGCTTGATGCGAAAGGCGGGAATGTAAAAGCTATGAATGACGTCTTCGGAAGCCAGCGTGAACAGGATCGTCTCACCTAGGGGAATGTGGAGCTCATTGATCTCCTGGCGGCCGGTCGAGTGTTGGATACGCCACATCCATTGCTTGCCGACCACATAGACGTCCCGCCCTGCGTCCGGCACACGTTGCATCTCAAAATAAATCTGGGCGCCCCAGGCAAAGAGGCCGAGGCCCAGGAGGAGCGGGATCACGGTCCAGGTCACTTCGATCCTGGTCGTGCTCAGATGGACCGGCCCGCGGTTGGCTCGTTTGTTCCGGCGATACTTGAACAGGAAATAAACCATGGGGACGAAGACAATCAGAAGAATGACCGCAGACAGCCCGGTGAGCGCGAAATAGAGCTGGTCCACCTGCCGCGCCACAGTCGAAGCTTCTTCTGGAAAGAGCGGGAACCTCATGGTGTTTGGGAGGTCGTTTGAGGTTTTCCCGGCTCGGAAACTCGCAATCGTCCAGGCGGCGGGGATTTCCTTCGATCCTTCCAGAGCAACCATCCCAGCGCAGCCACGAGGCCGAGGAGGGTGGCCGCGCCTCCGATCCTGAGGACGGTCATGATGAAGCCGGCGTATTTGCCCTGGAGCGGATTGTAGCGGAAGCAAAGGATGAGAAGCTCCTGAACCCGCGAACCGACCTTTCGTTCCGAAGCGGCAGCCAGCGCCGCATACAGTTCCCTGGGCAGGTAAGTCACTCCGAAAAAGTAGCGGGCGATTTTGCCTTCCGGCGTCACAACAACAAAGCCGCTCGGATGGGCATACTCTTCGGAAGCCGGATCGTAGGCGTAGTGAAACCCGATCTCGCCGGCCAATTTTTGAATCGCCGCCTCGCCGCCGGTAAGAAAGTGCCAGCCCTCCTCCGCCGAATCTCGCCCGTAGCGTTTTAGATAAGTGCGCCGGGTTCGGGCGGCCTTGGCGGGAAGTTCGGACGGATCGATGCTGACATTGAGAATCTGGAACTCGCGGCCGGCCGACCATTTCATCTGGTGGAGAGTTTCCACGAGACCGTTGTTCACCATCGAGCAAAGCATGGGACATCGAGAATACCCCATGACCAGCACCACCGGTTTTTCTCCGAAATACTCCCGGAGCCGAACCGCCTGGCCGGTTTCGTCGCGGAAAGGAAGATCGAGTGTGACCGTTCGATTCAGATTCTGCTCAAAACGGATTTCGCCCAACGCGCTCCTGGGCAGCCTCGCGGATTCCGGCGAAGCCGCGGCCGTGTGAATGGCCGCGCTTAAAAGGAAAGCAACTACCGTTGGGATTGAAGCGAGCCATCTGCAAAAACAGATTCGTCGCGCTGGAGCGGCCGGTGTGAGGAGGCTCCGGCCTTCTTGTTCCAGGTTAAACTGGACTTTGCGCCGGCTCGGACCGTGTTCTCGCAGCGCAGGTTGCCAGCCTCCAGCTTCGCCGGCTGCCTGTCCGCGCGCGTTGGAAGAGAGATGCGCTCTCATCGTTCCAACCCTCCGGCTTTGATGGAATTCAATGACCTTCCCTGCCCTGCCTTTTCCCGTTCGTTCAGTTTCGCTCCGGAGCTAAACCCCTCCGCCCGTTCATGCATCAATTCCAAGCTTGATTTCCCTGCGCTCGCCGAAGCCCCATCAAACGCGGCCAGGCCGCGTTCGGCCAGCAAATCCATGGCGCGTTCAATTGGGATGCGGACGACGCCTGCCTCTTTGTCGATCCAACCGTAATGGTTTAACTGCGTCTCTTCCCAGGCCCGCAAGCCCTTCAACTGAAACGCAGGTTCTGCTTCAAGCCGCGGTTCAGGAAAGCGGCGCGACAACTTCGCATCCCATTCTCCCATCTTCCCCACCGCGGTCTGCCGTTGGCCGAGCGGTCGCGCCTGATCGAAGACATGATAGACCCATGCCGTCAGGAGGAGGACAATCAACACGGCCAGTCCCAATCCGAGCGCGGCCCACGCCATGGGCTTTACTTCAGGGTCAACCGCGACGTGGCCGCGGACCATTTCTTCTTTTGAAACGGAGTCAGGTTCCATCGGCGAATGAATATTCCATGCGCGGATCGTTTCGCGGCAGCAAGGCCGGCCCTTTCAGATTGAACAGAAAGGCCGCCAGCCAAAGCCCCCCAATTCCCAGCGGCGCCGCAAAATCGAGCCAGTGCAAGCGAATGCCGTCCGGGTGAAAGGAGGGCACGACGATCCACCATACGTTGATCAAATGCGCCGCCAGCACCAGTGCCGCGACGAACACCAGACGGTTTCCGCGCGTTTTGGTGGAGCGGAAAAGCAGCATAAAGAACGGGACCAGAAAATGAAACACCGCCAGAAACACCACGACCCACTTCCAACCGCCGGCCGCGCGGTGCTGATACCAATGAATCTCGTGCGGCAGGTTTCCAGAGTAGATGATGAGCAGTTGCGAAAAATTCACATACGTCCAGACCAGGACAAAAGCCAGCATCAGGTTTCCCAAATGATGGAAATGCGTTCCCGATACGACGCGGCCCATGCCTGGATGATTCTCGAACAGCGCCATCAAAACGATCACGAGCGCAAAGGCGCTCAACACCTGCCCCACCAGCACCAACAGGGAAAAAATCGTCGAATACCATTCCGCCTCCGTGGACATCACCCAGTCCACAAATGCGAAAGTGGCGGTCAATGGATACACCACCAGCCCCGCGCCGCTCAAGGCCCGCAAGCGCCGCGTTGGCTCGGGACTGCCGGTCCGGTCCTGTTCGAGCGACCAGCGTCTCAGAAACCAGGCTATTGAAATCCAAAGCGCGAAGTAAAAGATCGCCCGGCCGGCAAACGCAGGCCCATTCAGGTAAATCCGCTGCTGTTGGAGAATCTCGCTCGCCTCCACTTCCGCCGGACGCGCCCAGGGATAGAGAGCGGAAAGGCCGAAGAAAATCGGGATGAACAGAATCGCCAGCAGGGGCAACGTCATGAATCCAGCCTCCAGAAACCGGCGCGCCACAAATCCCCATCGGCCGCCGGTCAGATGGTGAATCATGGCGATGGCAAAGCAGCCCAGGGCCAGGCCGAGCCAAAACAAGTAGGCAAAGAGGTAGGCGCGGAAAAACTCGCGGGCATCGAAGAAAGCCGCAGTCAGGCACAGAGCCAGCGCCAGCAGGCCGCCGAGGCCCGAGGCGCGTTTGAGTCGATCCAACTTTCGCTGTCGCCCAGGATCGATCATTGAGTTATCTCCAAAACAGTTCGCTCATCCGGCGGCACATCTGCCAGACGCGCATTCCGGCTTAGTTGCAAAACTCGAATGTAGGCCGCGATTTCCCACCGATTGGTCAATTCCACCTGGCTCGCGTAGGAATACATAATGCCGTAGCCCTGCCGGATAACGTCATAAAAGTGCCCCACCGGCGCCGCTCTCAATCGCTCGCTGTGCAACGATGGCGGTGCGGGAAAGCCTCGTTGCACAATCATTCCATTGCCTTCCCCTGTTCGCCCGTGGCAGGCGGCGCAGTAGATCTCGTATCCTTTGCGCCCCCGCGCCAGCGCCTCCCGGTCGATCGAGAATGGAAAGGCGGCCACGAGATTTGTGCCGATCTTTCCGGCAAGTAACACCTCATTGTCCACAGGCTCGCCGCGATGCACCGTGTGCGGTGGAATGGGACGGGAAACCATCTTGTCATCGAAAAAGTCGCTTTGTTCGAGCGATTCGCCAAAAGGCTGATTGAACATCTCCTGCCGGCAGCCGAGACAAGCGAGCAAAAGGATTACGGTTATCAGAGCCATCAACCCGGCGGTTCGGTGGGAGCGCGACTCTCCCGAGCCGCAGCGGCTTGAAAGCGACCAACGCGCCGGTTCTCCCAAAGACCCTGTTGCGGCCAGAGCGCTGCGGGCCAGAGGCCCGCGTGGTGCGAAGCTTCGCTTCGCACCAACCCGAAGGGTTGCCAGAGGGTAGCCGGAGGTCGAAGCAACGCGGACACCTCCGGTCTGTGGGGAAACGAGTACGCACCCCACTGGGGTGCCAGAGAGCTTCCGGCAAAGCCCGCGGAGGAAATAGGTACTGCGGCGACGCAACCTCATGTCGGAGAGAAAAGTCTGGCACCCGCTTTTGGTGCACCGTCTGGCACCCCGCTGGGGTGCTGCTTCTTTGCCAACCCTTTCCGGAGGTCTCCGCTACGCTGCGACCTCCGGCTACCTTCTGGCACCGCTTTGCGGTGCTCGGCACTGACAAAAAATGTCCAAACTCCAGTCCGGTTCGGATCAGGGTAGGGACGGCGCGCTGCGCCGTCAGCGCCGCGTTCAGCGGCGCAGCCATTCCGCCCGCTGCTGCGCGGGCGGGACACCGCAGCGCGATGTCCCTACCAGTTTCATGGAGAGAATTGCTGGGGGACGTCGTGGGTTTGTTGGCTTTGATGGAGGGTTTGGGGGCAAGTGAAAGGGGGATGCGTTTTCCGTCGCGTTTCCGCCCGCGACGGCTCAGCGAAAACGCTTCGCCTACCTCCCTGCCGGGAGCATCTCAATTTTTGAGCAGCCTTTAGGAGACGGTTTGATGTAGAGATGAAGCATGAGCACAAACTGCTGTGTGTCGGCGGTTCCTCACACCCACGGCAGTTTCAAGGTCCTTGGCAAGGCGACCAACGCCTGGCAA